>JAJXZM010000336.1 GCA_021780055.1 Acidobacteriota bacterium | reverse complement strand
CAACAGCAACACCGTCGTTGTTCTGAATGTTCTTCGGCGCTTTGCCATTGGCAGTGTGGACCAGGGCATTCTGCGCATCTAGCGCCTCGTCCGTGTGATAGGCATAAAGCTGGCCATGGAACTGGTTGGTTCCGGACTTGGTGATGACGTCCGTTGCAGCGCCGGCCGTCAGTCCCTTTTGAACGTTATAGTTAGCCGTTTGCACGCTGACTTCCTGGACTGTTGCCGCAGGAGGCACGATCACCATGTGGTCGGGCAGCCAGAGAAACACATCGGTAGCGCCGTCCACGCGAGAGGTGTTGATGTGCTGCGGCAAGCCGTCAGAATTGATGGCGAGAGAGCGGTCCGGCGTGTCGGCAAGTGCGTTGGGATAGTTCCCCGAGATTGCCGAAAGAGAAACAACGCCAGGCGCAAGCAGTTCGACGCTCTGGAAGTTTTGATAAACGTTCAGCGGCAGGTTCTGCACTGCATAGTTGCTGATAGTCGTGTGAACGTTGGCCTGTTGGGTTTGAAGGGTAGCGGCAGCGCCAGAAACCGTTACCGTCTGAGTAACAGCTCCGACCTCCAGCTGAACATTCTGCTGGTTGGTTGATCCGGCAACAACACGGATGCCGGTCTGCTTTACAGGCTTAAAACCCTGTGCTGTCACGTTGAGTGTGTAGGTACCACCAGGAAGGTCCGTAAAAAGATAGTCACCGGCCGATCCTGAGGTGGTGCTGCGGGTAAAGCCCGTGTTGTCATTGACGATGGTGATTGCCGCATTCGGCACAACTGCGCCGGTCTGGTCGGTTGCGGTCCCTGCGACAGAACCATATAGAACTTGGGAATATAGCCGTTGAGCCGAAACAGACCAGAGTGTTGCAATTGCAGCCAAACATATGAGGCATATAGAGACCGAACGAGATCTCATAATCTCGATAAAACCTCCGTCCAAATATGGAAATAAGGAAATAAGACCCAAAATGACTCGCAACGGAGAGCCACAAACAGGAATTGAGGCGGGCCGCCCGGAGATATAATCCACAGGCAACATATATGTGCGAGGGAACCCAGATACTGCCTGTGAAGACACTATTTAATCTTTTTCTCGAAGGGCTGTCAACACTTATTGTTAGTTTTCTAGCCTACGACCTGTGGTAATGTTTCCACTCGGGCAAATCGTTTATATTGCGTTGTATTTACTTGGGATATTGCCGATTCCGGACAGGCCAAGCCCCCGTTCTCTTTCCCAAGAACATGAACGCCGACCGCAAATATGAATGGTGGTTACGTTTCCAGCCAAATGTGTCTACCGTATGGCATTGAATTTAGTGGGTATAAGGGCCAATTCCGGACAGGACTAAGGTTGTGTTCCTTTGCCAGAACCGGAGTGCGGGTGCCAAACGCGGGCAGAAACCGCTCCTTCTTGTTCAGGAGCACAAATCGCATTGCCTACAAAGCGTTTGGCTTGGTGATTACGAAAGTTGGTTGGTTTCGACGACTTTTCAACCTGCTTTGGGGGTCTGTCGCGAAGGATGCTGGCGGGAAATCAGAAAATCAGTTATGTTCATCGAACCGACCAAGGAATGCTCCAGAGGGCGGAATGAGTGACTTCGGCTGGAATGACCGGCTGTTTTAAGACGAAGAGCTGCATGACAAGACTTTCTCCATTATCGCAAAAGGCACAGCAATTCACGGAGAGTGTGATTCGTGAGATGACGCGCCTGGCCCTACGACACGGGGCTGTGAATCTGGCTCAGGGCTTTCCTGATTTCGCCGCTCCTGCGGAAGTGAAAGAAGCTGCTGTGCGCGCCGTTCAGGCGGACATCAATCAGTACGCCATTACCTGGGGAGCGCGAGAGTTTCGCCGCGCGATTGCCGAACGATTCGAAAAGGATTCCGGACTGGCCATAGACCCCGAACAGGAAATCACCGTCTGCTGCGGCTCGACGGAGGCGATGATCGCTTCGCTTCTTGCGGTGGTCAATCCGGGCGAAGAGGTTGTTGTTTTTGAGCCGTTCTATGAGAACTACGGTCCCGACGCCATCATCAGCGGCGCCGTGCCGCGCTTTGTGCCCTTGCGCCCTCCGGGCTGGACGTTCGATCCAAAGGAACTGGCTGCAGCGTTCAATGAGCGGACCCGCGCTCTAGTGCTGAACACGCCAAACAATCCAACCGGCAAGGTATTCTCGCTTGAAGAACTTGAGACCCTTGCGGGAATTGTACGCCGCTCAAACGCTTTTGTGCTGACCGACGAGATTTATCAGCACCTTGTCTACGAAGGTCATCGACACATTTTTATGGCTGCGCTTCCTGAAATGCGCGAGCGGACCATCACCATCAACTCGATGTCGAAAACCTACAGCGTCACCGGATGGCGCGTGGGCTACGCGATCGCTCCACCTGAAATCACTGCGGCCATTCGAAAGATGCACGACTTCCTCACTGTCGGCGCAGCAGCGCCCCTTCAACAGGCAGGGATCACTGCGCTGCGCCTCGATGACAGCTACTACCACAAACTCCAGGAGGATTATCTTAAGCGCCGCGACTGGATGCTTCGAGTGCTGGAGGATGCCGGATTCAAATGCTTCAAACCCTACGGCGCTTACTACATCATGACCGACATCAGCGGCTTTGGGTTCCCCGATGACGTTGAATTCACTCGACACCTGATTGAAAATATCGGCGTTGCAGCGGTGCCTGGCAGCAGCTTTTACAGTGACCGTTCACGCGGGAGCCAACAGATGCGGTTCACCTTCTGCAAGAAGGACGAGACTCTCGAAGAAGCGGCTCGGCGTCTCAAGAAATTGAAAAACTCACGATAACGCCTGGCGCAATGGTACTGCGCACTGCTCCGCACGGGAATAAACTTTGCTCCTACCTGGTGGGTTGTGGTTTACTTTGCCGCAGCTCCGGACTTTTCGACGGGGTTCTGCGGGGCCGGCGGTGTGAGGTCGAGCTTCGGAGCAAACCCCGACGCAGCGTAATTGATAAGCCCGTCCAGCAGATACGTGGCATAGGGATCGGTTCCATACGGAGTGATCAGCGAAATTGTACAAATCAGGAGCGTGCCCTTGCCGTATCTTGCCTGAACCAGCGTGCCCACGTTCGAATGGATCCATCCATAAAATTCTCCGGCGAGGACGTCCTTGAATTCCCCCGGTTGTATTCCTGTAACCACTGCTTCAGGAGTGGAACCTTCCGTTTCAAAACCAGAAAGGGTGCTGAATTCGATCTTTGTGAACGGAGGCGAGCCCTTGCGGATCCACGCAAAATTGGAGATCCAGTTTCCGTCGTACGAGTCCTCCGAACGAGGCACGACCTTCACAGCCTGATTGATGTCCTGGCGCCCGCCGGCGAGCAGGACCACTGTGCTGCCGGATTCAAGGGCTTTCTTTACATCGTCATCAAACACGGGAGTAATTATCACAGGATGGGCTTGCAAACTGGCCGTCTCAAAGTAGTCCCGACCCTGCATTTCACTCGCAAGCCGTCGTAATTTGCCCTGCGGATCATGGAAATTCACCGGCGGCGGAAGCGTCGGAGTTTCGTGAGGGTAAAAATACAGGTCCACTGAACCCTTCGTAATCAGCTTGTCCCCCACAATAACCTGAACAGTCAAGACATTCCGCGAGGGAGCAGAAGAAGGCGGAACGGTAAAGTCAATCGTCCCCACCTTTCCAGCGGACCCCACCGGCACATCAGCGGCCTGAAAACTTCCTTTCAGTGATGTGCCTTCCACCTCCCAGTCAACTGTCACCGTTCCCAGTTCCTGCTGGCTGTAATGCGAAAAGTAAATGTCGGCTTGAGCTTTGTCACCGTCAAAATAGTTATGCTTCACCGGGCGGACAAACACCGCATCATCCTGCTGGATGGCGCCCAGTTCCTGTGCAAAGCTCTTGGGATTCCGCCAGATATCCATCAGGCCGTTCGCTTCCCACATCACATCGGTCAATTCCGTGATGACGTAGCCCTGAATGGACGGCCGGCTGCGCAGACTGGCGATCTCAAATTTCAGTGAGTTGAATTCATGCGCCTGGGTTGCTGCCTCCAGGGCACGGAGGTCGGGGAACAACGTGCTGTACTGGTATTCTTCAAAACGCTTCTCAAGACCGGCCGGCATCGTGATTCTGCGGGAGCCAAAACCCCGGTCGAACCACCAGGGCTTTGTTTTTGGGACAAAGGGCAGGCCCCAGTTGCCAAATTCCGACAGCATCAGGGGTTCCGTACCTTTCGGTTCGGCGTCGCCGTACGAGCTGAAAAGCCAGCTGGGGCGGGTGGCCAGGTCACCGACGAAACGGTCAAAGTCCGCCGCATGGTCAGGGATGGAATCGTATTCATGGAAGTCTGCCAGGTCGGTCGCGACGTGGAAATTCTTGCAGCAGGCGCTGTTATCCTCAACAAGCCAACCGGGCACAATCTTTTTCGCCTGGTGGTAAGCTTGTTTCAACCATGTCCGGTCGGCCGCCTTACCAAGATCTACGCCCCAGCTTTCATTGGCGATGCTGACAATGATGATCGACGGATGGTTCCAATCGCGTTCAACCATACCATGCAGTGTATTCAGCGCTCGGGACTCCGAGTCGGGCGTGAGCTTGTCCCAGTTTGGGATTTCGTACCACACCAGCATGCCCGTCTCATCAGCTGCCTCCAGGTAACGGGGGTCCGGCACTTTGATGTGGCAGCGAAGAAGGTTCAGCCCCATTGCCTTGGCTTCACGCATCTCATTCTTAAGAAAGTCCAGCGAAGGGGGCGTGTAAATCGTATCGGGATAAAAGGCCTGATCCAGCGCACCGCGCAGGTAAATCACCTTGCCGTTCAGGTAGAACTTTCCGTCGCGCGTTTCGAAGGTCCGGAATCCAAAGCGGTAAGACTGATGATCACCGGAACCGGTGTGAACGAGCAAGGTGTAGAGCGAAGGATGAGACGGGCTCCAGAGGTCCGGATTT
>JAJXZM010000351.1 GCA_021780055.1 Acidobacteriota bacterium | reverse complement strand
AAGTTTGGTATCGGTTTTTGCGAGGCGTCCGGCCCGGCGCTGGTGCGGTGGACAGGCAACGACCTGAATCTGATCCGGCTGGCGCAGGAAAACGCCCTGGCGCTCTCCTGCGGACATTCATTCATCATCTTCATGGAAAAGGCCTATCCCATCAATATCCTCAATGTCGTCAAGAACGTCCCGGAGGTCTGCCGGATTTTCTGTGCCACCTCCAATCCCGTGGAAGTGATTGTGGCTGAATCCGAGCACGGGCGGGGCATACTGGGCGTGATCGACGGCGCCAAGAGCAAAGGCATCGAGACTGATGCCGACATCAAGGCCCGCATGGAGCTCCTGCGAAAAATTGGGTATAAGTTGTAGGAGGCTCGTCGAGTGTGCAGGTTGAACGGACTGACCGAATGGCCTAGGTTTGCTGTTTCTTATTGTTCACCGTTGCGCCAAGCTCGCCGCGGTCCAAACGAATGGACAACGCGTCACCAACTTCCACCTGGTCTGTATCGCGAACAATTTTGTTATTTGAATCTCGGGTGATTGAGTAACCGCGATTCAGAATCGTAAGCGGACTGCGCTCGCCGAGCAGGGACTGGTAATGCTTCACGCGGTGGCGGTTTTCGGAAAGGATGTGGCCGATCCTGTCTCGCAAGCCAATTTCGCGCTCGCGAACGGATGCGAACCGCAGGCGGAGCGCTCCGCGAAGATCGTACCGTATAATGCCGGAGGAGGCGTCCATCCATGCCTCCCGGCTGGCATGCAACCGCTCGCCGATCAGCATGTTCATTTCTGACTCAATCCTGCCAAGCTGGGACTTGCGTTGCTGGATCTGTACCCAGCGGACTTCCAGCAAGCGCCTGGGCTCGAAGCGGAGCAATTTCGCGGTCAGCTCGAACGTCCGCTGCCGGGCATCCTCGATGCGGCGGCGAAGGGAGCGTTCCATCTCTGTTAGGAACTCATCGATCCGCTGACCTCGCTCCTGGACGCGCGCGGGAAATTGTTGGAATGCCCGATGCATGCTCAGCCGGGTTAAAGCACTGCCCGCTTCGGCAAGCCTGAGCCGGATGTTCTGCCCCATGTGGCGGGCCCGGTTCGCGACCTCAACCATGAAATCTTCTCTGCGGTGAACCACCAGTTCGGCTGCGGCAGAGGGCGTAGGCGCGCGCAGGTCGGCAACGAAATCGGAGATGGTAAAGTCGGTTTCATGGCCGACGGCGGAGATCACTGGGATTTTCGAAGCGGCAATGGCGCGGGCCACATTTTCTTCATTGAATGGCCATAAATCTTCCAGCGAGCCGCCGCCCCGCCCGACGATCATCACGTCAACTATGGGGTATTGGTTGAAATATGCTATTCCCTCGACGATCTCCGCTGCCGCACCACTGCCCTGGACCGTGGCGGGGTAGAGAAACACGTTCATGTTGGGAAAACGGCGCTTGATTACTCGCAGGATGTCGCGAACCGCCGCGCCGCTGGGCGAGGTCACAATTCCGATGGCACGCGGAAGCACGGGCAGAGGCTTCTTGCGGGCTGCATCAAACAGTCCTTCAGCGGCAAGCTTCTTTTTCAATTGCTCGAAGGCAAACTGCAGAGCCCCCAGCCCTGCCGGTTCGAGGTATTCGACATAGATCTGGTATTCGCCGCGCGCCTCATAAACGCTCAGCCGCCCCCGAGCGATGACGGCGAGGCCGTCCTGCGGCTTGAACTTGAGATATCGTGCCTGATTGCGGAAGCAGACGGCTCGCAACTGCGCCGAGTTGTCTTTCAGCGTGAAGTAATAGTGGCCGGATGGAGCAGCGCGGAAGTTTGAAATTTCGCCCGTCACCCACACGTCCGGAAAACTCGACTCAAGCAAATCCTTGACGGCGAAGCTCAACTCGGCGACGGTATAGATTTTCCGTTCCGGGACCAGGTCTAATGGAATCTGGCTCATCCGATTTCTCGTTATTACCGTTTTCCAGTTAGCGTCGCGTCAGGTGCGAAATCAGCCACAATATCAGACTGACAACCACGCTGATCAGCACGCAGGTGGCTAGCGGGAAATAAAAGGTTGTGTTCTTGCCTTTATACCGGATGTCTCCCGGGAGATGGCCGATCCCCAGCCAGGAAAGCTTTGAGCCCAGAATGAACAAAAGGCCCACTACCACGAGCACGCTGCCCAGAACGACCAGAAGCTTTCCTATATCCGCCGGGAAACCGTTGCTCATCCGCAGTCCTGTATGGAAGGGCCTAGGCCTTCTCTGCGTTTTCGCCTTCCTGCATAAAGAGGCTGGCGGCACCGAAGATGCCAACGTCCTTCTGGAGTCTGGCGGGCAGGAGCGGCGTGTTCTTTGCCTGGTGGTTGATCGTGTAATGCGGGATAGTGGCGCGAATCTTGTCGAAAAGAGGCTTGCCGATCTGGGATACCCCGCCGCCAATCACAATGGCGTCCGGATCGAGCAGGGTGATCATCGACGCCAGCCATATACCCAGGAAGAAGCCCGTTTCATCAATAATGAATTTGGCCACCTTATCACCTGCCTTGGCCGTTTCTTCAATCATTTCCGGCGTGATGCGGCCCAGGTGATTCTGCGTGCGTTCACGCAGGAGACTTGGCAGCGTATGCTCCTGCTCCAGCTTCACTCGGGCGCGGCGAACAAGGGCCGGTCCGGCTGCGAGGGCCTCGATGCAGCCCGGTGTTCCGCAGCCGCAAATGTACGGGCTGTGATGGTCGATAGTGACATGACCGCCTTCGGCAGCCGCACCGTTCTTGCCGTGATAGATCTTCTTATTGATAATAATGCCGGTTCCCACTCCGGTTGAGACGGTCACGTAGAAGACATCGTTATAGCCCACGGCGGCCCCGAACAGTACTTCCGCCAACCCCGCGGCGTTGGCGTCATTTTCGAGGCGGGCCGGAAGCTGGAATTCCTTTTTCACGCGCTCTGTAAACGGGATGTTCGTCCAGCCGGGCAAATTGGGCGGGTTGATGACCACACCGGTTCGCGGATTCAAGGGTCCAGGGCAGCAGATACCAATTCCTTGAATGTGGTCAGGGCCTCCTGCCTGATTGATCAAACGCTTGATGACCGTCACAATTTGGCTGAAGCTTGTTTCAAACCCTTCACTGGCCTTGGTTGGGAGAGTGACCGTTTTGTCCAGACGCCCCTTATTGTCAACCAGTCCTCCTGCGACTTTTGTTCCGCCCACGTCAATTCCGATGATCATCTTGTCCATGATGGCAGCGCTCCGGTCATTCGCAATCCAAGAAGTACGCAGAAAGTTCTGGCTGCGTCGCTACATTGTACAACATCCAAAAGTGGGCGCCATTTCATTTTGGCTTCTGAAGAAGACTACGGCCTGTCCTGAGGATGGTCAATCCTGTAAGGCTGTCCCCAATGGGAGCATTTCGAGCCGCCATGTACTGTTCAGTATAATGTACTACGCAGTACATCGGGCCTATAACCCATTGTAGAATTGGCTGGGCTTCGGTAAGATTCAGAGAAAATGGGACAGATTTCGGCTCGTTGCTTCCCGGCGGAGGTGTTTTTCTGTCGGATGGCACGAACAAGCCATAGCCTCGCGAAGGGTTGGGAATATGCTTCGGGCATAGTTTTCTTTTGCTGCGCGGCAACTTTGCGCCAGAGTTTGCAGTCATTTTCAAGGCCAGGCTAACGGCCAGTCGGGAACTGAGAGTGGAACCAGTACGCGCGGAAGCTTTTTGCGCAATCTGCAGCGGAGGGGGATACGGGAATGCTATTTAAGCAGGTACGGGAAACAACCGAAGTCGAGCGCCCTTGGCAGGAAGACGTAGATCGCTTACAACAGACTCTTCAGGAAGTGCTGCAAGCCATCTCTCGGCTCTCCGGCGTGGATCTGACCGGCACTGCGGCAGATCCCCAGGGGAATGGTGATGGTCACCCACAGCTTGACTGTAAAACTCTGAAGGACCGAATCCGGAATGACCTTGAAGCCTTTGCTGCTACAACGGCCTCCGAAATGGCTAGCCAAGCGGAGCGGCAAACTCGCGTAGCTTTGGCCGCACTCCACCACGAAGCAACTGGCCAGGTTGATCAGGTGGTCCGGGATATCCGGGAAAAACTCCACGGGCAGTTGGAGCCCGGTCATTTGGACCTCGGGCTCACCCAGCAGACGCAGGAGCGCATTTCTGAACTGGTCCAGAGGCGGACAGACGAGTTTGCACGTTGGGTTTGGTTGATGTGTAAGGGGACGGGAACTCCAATTCCGGTACAGATTGAAAAATTGCTGGAACCTTACGTTGAGGAAGCACAAGATAAACTTACGGAATCCTTTCGTCACCAGTTTGAAACTCAGCTTGCGGAACACGAACGACTTGCGCATAACCGTCTTCAGGGAACACTGAACGTCATCGAGGGTCAGATGACCTCATTAGAGGATGCATTGAACAGAGTCAGTGAACAGAACGCTGAATCAGTCACGACGTTAGCGGCAGAGAAACTGAAGTCCGTTGCCGATGAAGCGGCGAAACAGTTCGAGGACAGAGTCCGCGTCCAGATCGAAAACGATCTGGATGTTTTCCAGACAAAATTGGAGCAAGCCGCTGAGGCGATGAAGGAAAGACTCCGTCACGAAGAAGACCAGAAGGCGGGGATTTTCAAGAGCAAGATATCAGAACTCGAGACCGGAATCGAGCAGCAGAGAATGGCTGAGATTTCGGAAAACTTGGAGCGCGTTGCCTTGAATGTGGTTGCATCCACGATTGAGCATCTGCGCCAGCAGGCCGATAGCACCTTGCAGCACTCGAAAGAAGAACTCCATGCGTTCCTGGAACTTCAGATGGAGGAAGTCCGCCTGAAAATTAATGAAATGGGAAAGTCCGAGCAGGAGTCTTTGTCGCAGAGCGCGGAGGGGAGGTCTGCAAGCCTGAGGGCATTGGAGCAGGAGATTGCCGGTATTTGGGAAAAGAGTATTGCAGACT
>JAJXZM010000368.1 GCA_021780055.1 Acidobacteriota bacterium | reverse complement strand
GTAGCGCTCAAACACGCTCTCGCAATCGGTCAGCGCGTTCAGCAGGTGGAAATTTGCAATCGAACGGCCGGATCCCTGCCCCGTGCCGTCTTCCACGCCGATCACCAGCGCGGGGCGGTAATGCCGCTCCACCACGCGCTGCGCCACAATCCCGATCACCCCGCGATGCCAGCCCTCGCCCGCAAACACCAGGCTGTAGCGTTCGCTGATTTCCGGCTGCGCCTTTACCCGCGCGTCAATCTCGTTCAGGATTGATTCTTCCGCTCGCTGCCGGTCGCCGTTCAACTGGTCCAGGTGGCCGGCGATCTTCCGGGCCTTAATGGCATCGTTTGTGCGCAGCAGGTCGATCACCGCGCGAGCGTCTTCCATGCGTCCGGCGGCATTCATTCGCGGCGCCACACGGAAGGCAATGTCGCCCGCCGTGGGCGTCTTGCCATCCAGGCGCGCCACCTCCATCAGGGCGGCGAGGCCAGGCGCCGCCGGCTGGCGCAACCCTTCCAGGCCGAACCTGGAAATCACGCGATTTTCTCCCACCAGCGGGACCACGTCGGCAATGGTGCCGATGGCCACAATCTTCAAAAACGATTGCAGCAACGCGTCGGTCATGCGCTCGCCCAGCAGGCCCTGCACAAGCTTGAAGGCTACGCCCACGCCGGAGAGATTCTTGTCGGGATAGTTGCAGTCCGGGCGGCGGGGATTCAGCAGAGCGTGCGCGGGCGGCAGCGATTCTTTGGGCAGGTGATGGTCGGTGATGATGCAGTCGATGCCCAATTCCTGAGCGCGGGCCACGACTTCATGCTCTCGGATGCCCGTGTCCACGCTCAGCAGCACGGTGACGCCCTCGGCCGCGGCGCGCTCCACCACCGGAACGCGCATTCCGTAGCCGTCCTTCAGCCGGTCGGGAATGTGGATTTCAACGCGCGCGCCCAGCCGCTCCAATCCCGCCAGCAGCACCACCACGGCTGTCGTTCCATCCACGTCGTAGTCGCCGTAGATCAGGATTTTTTCTTTGTTGGCGATGGCGCGCTTCAGGCGCTCGACCGCGCGGTCCATTCCAGCCATCAGATAGGGATCGTGAAGCTGTGAGAGACGAGGATTCAGAAAGTTTTGCGCCGCCTCGGGATCGGTGATTCCGCGCAAAACCAGCAGCCGCCCCAGCAGCGGAGAAATTTCCAGCTCCAGCGCCAGCAGCGCTGCCTTGTCGTTGTCGGCTGTGTCCAGTTGCCACCGCATCGTAATCAAACCATGTTGACAGTTTGAAGCGGTGGTTGCAACGGCAAATGAAGCGATTGAGGGATCGAGTGATTAAGCGATTGAAAGAAGGGAGTTGTCGTAGCGGCGGCGGTGCCCTTCTCCCAGGTGGGCCGAATAGGCACCGTTAAACACGTCGCAAGCGCCACAACAAAAACCGGCCACACCCTGATCTACATCCTGGCTGGAGTGGGTGCGTTGATGGTGGTTATGATCATCTGGGGTCTGGCCCAGGGTTAGTCGGCCTTCCCGCGGCTTGTGCCATAGGCCGGAGTCCGCCGCCGCGATGCGGCATTTGCGCAGGCGAGGAGCCCCGCTGCTAATCCGTGGATTTGGAGGCAAGGTAGCGTTGTTCGATGCCGTTCACCTTAGCCAGGCGGCGGCGGTGGCGATCTTCTCCGGAGAATCGGGCGCCGAGGTAGCTGCGGACGAGTTCGCGGGCGAGTTCCGAACCAATGATGCGGCTGCCGAGCACCAGCACGTTCATATTGTCGTGCTCGACGCCCTGGTGGGCCGAGTAGGCATCGTGGCAGACGGCAGCGCGGATGCCGGGAATCTTGTTGGCGGCCACCGAGACCCCAACGCCGCTGCCGCAGATCAGCACGCCGCGCTCGGCTTTGCCATCGATGATAGCCCTTCCGACCGCTTCGGCAAAATCCGGGTAGTCGTCGGACGGGTCGGCTTTGTACGCTCCCAGGTCGAGGACGTCGTGGCCGAGTTTCCGGATCTGAGCGGCAAGCTCTTCTTTCATCGTGAAACCGGCGTGATCGGCGCCGATGGCAATTCGCATTTTCTATTCCTCACTTTTTTGGATCGGGAATCGTAATGAGAAGAACTGCGGACCTCAACGATTCGGCATAAACGGAGCCATCGCAACACGCGCGACGTCTGCGCCACACCGCTGCCCCCGGAAATCCGCTACCGCTCCGATTTTTTTTCCCGCCGGACGCGTGGCTTCTTGTGGCCGGGGACGACAATGCCTTCCGAGGTCGCCCAGCGCCCCAACCGGTAGCTCCGGTTGTAACCTTCCATCAGGTTGGCGATGGTAACGGTCACGGCCCCGCTGCGGTCACAGGCATAATTCTCCTCTGCCTCGCACCGGTGGCCATTCGTCAGATAGCCCACGGAAACCTGGTCAAGCGCGGTATTATCCCGCAGCGAGGGATCAAAAGGAAAGCGAATGTCATCCCAGATGGTAATGTCGCCCGCCGGGCGGCCGTCGTCGGTGAGGTGCGTGCATTCCAGATACCGGAAATGGCCGACGTTATGGACCGGATAGTAGCGCCGGGATTTGAGCAGCGGCGGGTCCGATGGGCCGGGCAGCGGCGTGCCTTTTGAAAAAAGGGGATCGAAGACGATGCTCCGGCCACCCTCCGCCTCGCGCCAGACCCCGAAGTGGCGGGTGAACTTGTCACGCAGAACATAACCCTGAGTGGCGTCGGCCTGGATGGCGAGTCCGATGGCGGTGGCCGCGCGCGTATAAGCGGAGCGCCGCACGCGACGTCCGAAGCTCTCGCGCAGCATTCGGCCGACCAGCGGCAATTCGCTGCCTCCGCCGGTCATGTAGAGCGCCTCCAGGCGCTGCTCTTCGTCCTGTGCCGGACCACCGGCCGTGAAGCCGGACGCCGCCAGCAGATCCTCCGTGGCGTGGAGCGTTTCTTCAACCAGCGGCCGGCAGCGTTCGTAGAAATCGCCTGCGGCGACCGTCACCTGGGGCCAGCCGGAACGCACGTTGCCGAGGTCGATCACAATCCGACGCGTGTTCGGGTGCAGGCTCTCTTTTTTCTGGCGGCACTCTTCGTGCAGGTGGAACATCTCGGCCTGCGAAAGGCTGTCCTGATCGACCACGCTGATCTGGGCTGCCTCAAGTGCAAGGCCGGCCAGCACTTCATCAAAATCGTCGCCGCCGAGCGTGGGGATTCCTTCTGAGGAGATGACCACGTGCTCGCGCTCATCGAGTTCGACCAGCGAAACGTCAAACGTTCCGCCGCCGAAGTCGTAAACCAGGATGCGCATTTTCTCACTGAACTGGTGAGATGTGCGCTTGTGATGGCCAAACTCGATGCTGGCAGCGGAAGGCTCGTTCAGCAGGCCGAGCACATTGAAACCCGCCTGGCGGAAAGCCTCCGCAGTCAGGAAGCGCTGGTTGCTGTTGGCGTTGGCGGGCACGCCCAGCATTACGTCGAGGCTTTCATTCCTGCCCGCCCGCAGCGTGGAGTTTTCAAGTAATGAACTGTGAAGGGCCATCGCCAGTTCGCACAGCAGGTCCTGCATAGTAATCTTCTGATCACCGATCTGGACCAGTGTGCCGGGCCCGGCGTAATCGAGGCCGCGCTTCAGCGATCGGACTACTGTCCAGCCGGGCTCTTCCTGCGCCGCCCAGGCTTCCCAACCGTAGCGCCGCTCCTCGCCGTTGACGGCCACCAGTGGGGGGAACCATTCGAACGAGTTGCCGTCAGGGGCTTCAAACACCACGACGGGATAGTTGCCGCGGTCCACAAATGCGACAACAATTCGGGTTGTCCCGAAATCGATTCCCAGTTTCATGGATTGGCCTGACTGCCTCCGTCCAGCCATTATAGCAGGTTGAGGAAGCAGGGAAACGGGGCAGTACGCCGCGCACATGGCAATGCTGCTGCGTTGGCGCCAAGCGTGCGGGCACCATCAGAGCGGGGAAATATCTTCGTCCTTTTCGCTGCTTTCCTTGTGCAGAAACTGTTTTTCCAACACCTGGCGGGCGACGTCGCGCCCGCCGAGCCCAAAGGCGATGGCCGTGCCCATCATCACAGCACCAAAGGCGATGGAAAACGCGATGAGGACAACATGGCGGCCCAGTCCAATCTGTTCAAGGGCCATGGTGACAAAGAAGATCAAAATCAGCAGTCGTACCAGGTTGCTGAGCAGGCGCGCCGAGGGATAGTTGGCGTTGGCGGCGGCCAGCAGCGTGGCGCGGGAAAAGAAATTGGCAATCAGAAGGCCGATGAAAAGAACGATCATGGCCACGAAAATCTGCGGGAGGAACATGAAGAACCGGGAAATCTGTTCGCGCAGGGCGGAGATGCCGAGGGCGTCGATGCCCAGAACGATAAAGACGATCCAGACCACCCAGAAGATCACCTGGCCCAGGAATTCGACCGGAGGCGGCAGGGCGGCCTTGCGCATCATTTGAGTGAGGCCGGCCGAGTCGCAATATTTGCGGAAGGTTGCGATGCCGAAGATCCTGCGTACCATGGCCTTCAGGACCAGGGCAACCAGAAATCCCGCCGCCATGATGACCAGCATCGAGAGAACGCGGGGCAGGAACAACACGAGCGCGTGAACGAAACTTCCCAGTGTTTCCCTTAAAGTGTCAAGAATAAGCTGTCCCATAATTCACCTCACGCTTTCCGTGTCCACTTTTCCACCAGCTGGGGCCGCTGATTTTCGTACTCGCGGCAAAGTGCATCCAGGTTCCGTTCGATCTGCTCGGCGTCGGCACGGTAGTCTTCCATAACGACAGAACAGATCCGCCCGCGATAGATGGGCGTCAGGGCCTGGAGCAGGTGCTCGCGATTGATGACCGAGTGGTGGAAAGAAGCGGCGAATTCATAAATGGTCTTTACCCAGAGTTCATCTGGGAAACGAAATTGCTTTTCATTCTGTTGAGAAACTCCCTGGATCTGCCTGAGTGTTTCTGGTGAAA
>JAJXZM010000157.1 GCA_021780055.1 Acidobacteriota bacterium | reverse complement strand
GCATCGCGCACACTTTCAGGACCGCAGGTTTCTCCCGCGTGAGCCACCGTGTGCAGGCCGCAGTCGCGCGCCTCGCAAAAAACGTCGCCAAACAGATTTGCCGGGCCGCGCACTTCATCCCCGCCCACTCCCAGCGCCACAACTCCTTCCGACAGGTACCGGCTTGCCCAGCGCAGCACTTCGCGGGTATGGTCCGGGCCGAAATGGCGAATGGCGTCAAAAATCCAGTTGACCCGCATGTCTAGCCGCGCCCCCGCCTCGAGCGAAGCAGCCCGAACGGCTTCATATATTCGATCGAGCGACTGCCGCTTCCATAGCACCACGCCCGCCGCCAGCGTGATCTCCGCATACTTCACGTTTTGTCCGGCCAGCCACTCCATCAGGCGGACGGTGGCCAGGGCATAGTCTTCCGGAGTTTCCAGAAGCAGCACCGCGAACTTAAAGGCTTCAATGAAATCGTCGAATGTCGCGTAGCGATACCCCTGCTGCTGCCGCTCAAGGGCCCACCGCTCGACTTTACTTTCCATGCTGTTCCTGCCGCGCGAAAGCTCACGGAGCGTTTCGGGCCGCAGGCTTCCCTCAAGGTGGAGATGCAGTTCCACCTTGGGCAGCCGGCAGATAAATTCTTCAGAGAGGGGCATCGTGGGTATCCTTCAGGGGGTAGCCCGGCAGTTGTTGCAGTTCGCCCGGCCCGCGGGAGAAGATCCGGAATTCTTACTGTCGGGGCAATTCAGGGCTGCCGGCGTTGAGCCACGCGCTGTACCAGTAGGAGCCGATGTCATGCGCGGCCTCGCTGATTTCCTTCATCGCAGTAGAACCCACGCGCGAATAGAAGTTATCAAAATATTGATCCGTGTAACCCCGCTGACCCTCCAGGGCCACAATGTCGGCAAGCAAAATCTGGTCCACCCAGGTGTTCGATTCCAGGATCATCTGGAAGGCGTATTCGGTAGGGTCATTCACTTTGGAAGCACTGTCCGGGCGAAACATAAAAAAGTGGGAATAGCGTTCCACCAGCTCGTACCCAAAACGCCTCCCAAGCCCATTCTGGCCGGTCATCTGCCCGTCATAATTCTCCGTAGTATGCATCGGGTCGTGGGAGTCCGCCACGTAGAAAGCAAGCGCGGCGCTGTCCAACTTGACCTGTTTCCAGTCTTTCGCCCGGAAGGCATTGGTCAGCTTCAGGCTGTATTCACCAATCTGCCAGGGCAAAACGCCGTTGCGCGTGATGCGCCCCAACCCATACTTGCGCACCGCCAGCTTGTACGAATGCGGCAGTTCGAGATAAGGAAACATCCCGTATTGGTTCAGAAAAATGTAGTGCCGCATTCGCTCGTAACGGTCCTTCTTCATCCACTCATAAGGGTCGGTCGAGTGCTGAAGAATGTAGGTGCGGTTTGTCTGGAAGTAGCTGTGTAGTTCCGGAGGAAGCGTGCCGATGGCCCAATCGTCCGCCAGGCGGTGGGCCTGCGGTCCCCATGCGCCGGCGGGGGAAGCTGTTGCAAGCAGACCGGCAACGACGACAACCAGCGCCGCCAGGACACGCACACCGGTCCTTCGGCGGCAGGGGATGCATTCAGAAGATGCGAACTCGAGTTCCATCCAGTTTGTGTTTTGTGACTTCAATTGCTCAACCGTTCCTATTCTACAGCATGCCACAAGGCTTTTGTGCCGCTCCCGGCAGCTACGCGGCCAAGTAAACTCTTCGTTATCCGCCCGACTGTCCGGCGTTTTTTGAATTCCCGCCGGCAAATTCGCTGTGGTGGCGGCTGTAAGTAAAATAGATCGCCAGCCCGATCACCAGCCAGACCAGAAACCGCAGCCAGGTCTCCACCGGCAGACTGGCCATCAGGACCAGGCAGCAGGCCACCGAGGCAAAAGGAATCAGCGGGACCCATGGAACGCGAAAGGCGCGGCGGCGTTCCGGCTGCGTCCGGCGCAGCACCAGCACACCCAGCGATACCAGCATGAAAGCAAACAGAGTCCCAATGTTCGAAAGGTCGGCGAGCGTCCCGATGTTAAAAATCCCGGCCGGGATGGCGACAAACAGGCCCGCCGTCCAGGTGCTGACGTGCGGCGTGCGAAACCTTTTGTGAACTTTTGAAAATGCTCGCGGCAGCAGGCCGTCGCGCGACATGGCGAACCACACGCGAGCCTGCCCGAGCTGGAAGACCAGCAGCGAGCTCAGCATGCCAGTCAGCGCGCCGATCGTCACCCAGCGCTCCACCCTGCGCAGTCCGATAGCGGCCAACGCGTTAGCCACCGGCGCGGCGTTGCGCAGTGTCTCCCAGTTTTGGATTCCCGTCAGCACAATCGCAACTGTGCAGTAGAGAATGGTGCAGACAATCAGAGAAGTGATGATCCCGAAGGGAACGTCTTTCTGCGGATTGCGGCACTCTTCTGCGGCGGTGGAAACGGAATCGAACCCGATGTAGGTGAAAAAGACGATTGCCCCGCCCGTCAACACGCCCTGAAAACCGTTGGGCATGAACGGCGACCAGTTGGAGGAATGCACGTGGCCGGAAGCCCAGATGACAAAAATCATGATGGCGGCGATCTTGACCCCCACCATGAAGTTGTTGGCGCCGGCGCTTTCTCGTATGCCCACCACCAGAATCAAGGTGAGTATCATGACCACCAGGAAGCCCGGCAGGTTGAAATAGGACCCAGTAAAGTGCAGTGAGGAGTTGAGCATGGGCTCAGAGAGCCTGGCGGGCAGGCTGAGTCCGAAGTTGTGGAGGAGGCTGTCGAAGTAAGCGGAATATCCAACCGCCACCGCCATGTTGCTGACCGCGTATTCCAGGATCAGGTCCCAGCCGATGATCCATGCTACCAGTTCACCCAGCGTCGCATAAGTGTAGGTGTACGCGCTGCCGGCGATGGGGATCATCGAGGCCAGTTCCGCGTAGCAGAGCCCGGCCAGCCCGCAGGCAATCGCCACCAGAAAAAACGAAAGCGCAATGGCAGGGCCCGCGCCAGGGCGTCCCGCCGTTCCAATCGCGTGCTCGCCGTGCAGAAGGACGCTGAGCAGTGGCGCCTTCAGCAGGGAGTGCACCTCCAGGCTTTCGCCGGCCGCGGCCGTGCCCGTCAGCACAAAAATGCCAGCGCCGATGATGGCCCCGATGCCCAGGGCCGTCAACGACCACGGGCCAAGCGTCTTGCGAAGCCGGTGTTCAGGCGCTTCGGCGTCCGAAAGCAGCTTGTCGATGCTCTTGGTGCGAAGAAATTGTGACGCCAAAGCACTCCTTTGGATGAGCGGCACCAAGCCGTGGAGCGGCGCTTAAACGCCCGCCTTCCACGGCCGGGCCGAAATAGGCCAGTGCCCGACGGCCGGAAATGCGGCGCGGGCGAAACTCTCCCCTGGTTGCCGCGGAACGCCGACTGGGCGTGCCCTGCTAGCGGTGGCTCACAGCCGGGCCTCGCTTCTTGACCTTGGGCCTGTGCGAACCACGCGGCTCGGTCTGCTTGGGCTTTGGCGCCTGCTTCTTGCGCGCCGTTCGCTTCAACTTCTTGCGTTCTGCTTTGTCTTGAACCGACTTTGTGTTCACCTGTTTGTCTCCTGCTTACCGAATGCAATTAGTGTGCGCTGCATGCTTCCCGGGCTTGCCGGCTGCGCCTTGCCCGGCGGAACACTTCCAAACCCTGCGGCACGGAGCGCTTCCAGAAGCCGCTGGGGACCCTCCCATCCCGTAACCTCTTGGGTGACGATGCCATCAGGATTAATGACAAACGCCGTAGGGATATAGTGTATGGCGAATTCTCTGAAAACCGTTCTCTTGCTGTCCACCAGCGCTGTAAAGCTATAGTGCTTCGCCCTCAGAAATTCTCGGACAGTTGCCTGGTTCTCATCATCCACGGCCAGGACAACAAGGCCATTGTCCCGATATTCCTCGTAAATCTCCTGGACCGTGGGCAACTCCGCATTGCAGGGCGCGCACCACGTCGCCCAGAAAGTCAGCATCACCGTCTTGCCCCGAAAATCGCTGAGTCGAACCTCCTGCCCCTCGATGTCCGGCAGCGTAAAATCCGCCGGTGTTGTGCCGATGATGCTTTTGCGCAAAGTGGCCGTGTCCGAAGGGTCTTGCGCAGCCCGGAACAGCACTGTGCTCGTCGCAAAAATCAATCCGGCCAGCCAGGTAGCGTATCTCACCGTCGCGGCCGGCCTGCTGAATTCGCCTGGGACTGCACTACACTTCATCCATCCACCTGAATTGCCCGGTTCCCCCGCCTCAGGCCTTCTCAAGCGACGCGTAACGTTCCACCAGCTTCTTGCGGCCGTAGCCGGGAAAACTGACGGTCACCTTGGTGTCTTCGCCTTCGCCTTCAGACGCAAGCACCGTCCCGACTCCGTACTTGGGGTGGCGTACCTTCGAGCCCTGCTGCCACCGGGCCGGCGATGCCGGACGTGAACGCGGGATGGCCGGCTCCGGGGCCGGAGCCTTCCCTCCGCGTCCACGCTGGGAGAAGAACTTTTCAATACCGTCAACCGAATTGACGGCATTGTCCCAGGTCGTGCGCGGCTTGGAAGCAAACATCGTAACATTGAGCGGGTCAATTAGCTCGTGCGGAATTTCGCTCAGGAAGCGCGAGGGTAGCGAGCCTTCCTGCGCCTGCCGGCCGTAAATCCTCCGCTCGCGCACCCAGGTAAGCACCAGCCGGTCACGGGCGCGCGTCATGCCAACGTAGCAGAGCCGGCGCTCCTCTTCGAGCGCGGCATCGTCATCGGCCGAGAGCTTGTGCGGAAACAGTCCCTCCTCCATGCCAGCCAGGAAGACGACGGAAAACTCCAGGCCTTTGGCGCTGTGGAGAGTCATCAGCGTCACGCGGGCGCGCTCGTCATAACTATCTGCGTCTGACACCAACGCGGCGTGATCGAGGAATTCGGACAACCGCTCGCCGCGCTCTTCGGCTTCCGCAGCCGCGTTCACCAGCTCCC
>JAJXZM010000145.1 GCA_021780055.1 Acidobacteriota bacterium | reverse complement strand
CGCTTCTGAGCTACTTTGAGGGTATTCCGCTTCCCGGCATCCCTCTGGTTGCTGCCTCAGAAGGACGGCCCGGGTTCGGCTTGGCCATGTGGAATCTCATCGCTTACGATCCGCAGGACTTTCCGGCTTCGATCCAAAGACTTACTGGCGCTATGTTACCGCAGAACCACCGCAGGTGCCAGCCTATCAGACAAAGTTGTTGGTGCTTTCCGCTACATCAGAAGATGTGCAGCCGCAGAGTCAGATATTTCTTGGGATTTGTCCGGAATTCAGTAAGGAACTCCCGGAGCGCCTGAGACGAAGCAAGCAGGTTGTTGTACATCGAGGGATCGGTTGAAAGCCTGCCAAGCGTTCCCTCACCTCGGTCAATCCGGCCAGTAATCACATCGACATGCTGCACCGTTTGATTGAGATTGTTATAAAGGCTTGGGTCCTTGATCAGTTTCCCGAGCGTACCCTTACTTTCATTGATGCTGGCCATCATGGTGTTTGCCCTTTCGGTCGCTTGCTTCAGATTGTTGTAAACAGAGGGATCGTTAATGAACTCTGCCGCGCTTCCTTTGCCGTGCTGCACCTGGTCCAGCACATTGTTGACTTTATCCAGCGCCGCAACCGTACGGTTGTAGAACGTTTCGTCGGTGAGGAGCTTGCCCAGCGTTCCGTGCCCCTGCTCGACCTGCGACATCAGCTTCTGGGCCTCGTTGGCGGTCTTATTCAGATTGTTGTAGAAATTCTCCTCATATATCAGCTTGCCGATGGACCCCTGGCCATGCTGAATCTGCTTGGTGATGTCGTTCAATGTGCTGCTGAGAACGCGAAGATTGGAAACCACGTCATTGGCGTTCTGGACGATCTGCTTCATATCGGCTTCTTCATGGCTGTTCACCGTCCCGCCCTCAGGGATCGGCCGCGACCCAGGTCCGCCCCGGCTGATGTCCACGTAGGCTTCTCCCAGCAAGCCAACAGTATCTATAGTTGCCGAAGAGTCCTCCCGGATCTGGTCCTGGTACTTCTGCCCAACCTTCATGTCGATTTCGACCGCCCGGCTGGGGTCCGTGTAGGGAGAAAGCTTGATGGCGGTCACGTTGCCAACCACAATCCCCGCAAGCCTGACCTGCGCACCGTCACGCAAACTTTCCGCACCCGAAAAATAAGTTTTGAGCTCGTAATTGCGAGTCAGAAAGCCTACCTGTCCGCTGATAAAAAAGACGCCAACAGCAAAGACGATCAGACCGGAAATGATGAGCACTCCAACGCGGAGTTGGGTCCAGGTGAGTT
Source organism: Acidobacteriota bacterium (assembly GCA_021780055.1). The sequence goes on along the minus strand of JAJXZM010000145.1, from coordinate 3,665 downwards.
GTTTACGCTGAGGCATTATTCCTCCCTTCCAGAATCACTCCCAAGACATTTATTCTAGTCCAATCGTGGTCTCAGGCGACCCTACCGAAGAAACTGCTGAAGGTATGGGTCCTGCGTGGAAACCACTTCGTCGGTCGTTCCGTGAAAATAGACAGATCCTTGCCGCAACACGAGAAAGCGCGTGGCGCTCGTTGGGCCTTTCATCCCGTCCCCGCTGGTCGGCACCAGCCCGCCGGTGCCTTTGGAATACGCAAACCTGGCCAGCCAGAACGCATCCTGAAGCCGGTGAGTCACCACAATGGAACTAACTCCCTGCACGTCCCGAAGCTTGAGAATAAGGATGTTGATGGTTTGCGCCGTGACGGGGTCTAAACCACCGGTAGGAGAATCGTAAAGCATGATCGGGGGATCATTAACGATCGCCCTTGCGATGGAAACCCGGCGCTTCATGCCCCCGGACAGTTCCGCAGGCATTTTATCTATGGCCGCTTCCAGTTCAACAAAGCTGAGGACCTCCCGCGCGCGGCTGGTGATGGCGTCCTCATCTTTCATCCCTTCTTCCCGAAGGCGGTAAGCGACGTTTTCGTAAACGGAAAGCGAGTCGAATAAAGCGCCTTCCTGGAACACAATACCCATCCTCTGGCGAATGCCGCGCATGTCCTTTTCGGCGATCGGACCCAAGTCGCGCCCTTCCACGAAGACCTTGCCTTCATCTGCCTTGAGCAAGCCCAGGGCAAGCTTCAATATCACCGACTTGCCCGAGCCCGTTTCCCCCAGCAGGACCAGCGTCTCACCACGGTCCACGCGGAAAGAAACGTCGGACAACGCCGGCTTCTCATCGAAGTAGAGCCAGACATTCTGGAACTCGATTGCGGCCGGAAGATTCATGCTACGCGCAAACGCAAGGGCGCCAAGCCCGATAAACAGCCCGGCGCGGACTGCCTTTCCCCCGGGGCCCAGCGGCAGGGCCGCGGCTTCGCCAATCCGTGTGCGGGCGGTCAGAAGAAGTGAATCGCGATCAGGAACTTGGTGACGAAAAAGTCCACCACCAGAATCAGCACCGAGGCCACCACCACGGCCTCCGTAGTGGAACGCCCAACACCCTCTGTGCCGCCGCGGGTGGTAAGGCCAAAGTAGCATCCTACCAGAGCGATAATGACGGCAAACAAAAACGGTTTCAGAAGTCCTTGCGTAACGTCTTCAAAACTCAGGGCCTGGTAGGCATAGGTCCAATACTCCACCGAGGTCAAATGCACGGTGTAATAGCTGACAAAGAATCCCCCCAGCATTCCGAAAAAATCGGCAAGAATCGTTAGAAGCGGCAGCGTGATCACCGTTGCAAACAGGCGCGGAGTGACCAGCTTGCGCACGGGATCCGTGCCCAGCGCCCGCATGGCATCCACCTGCTCGCTGACAAGCATGGAACCGATTTCTGACGCGATGCCAGAGCTGTTCCGTCCTGTTACCATCAGGGCCGTCAGGACGGGGCCCAATTCCCGCACTACCGAAAGGGAAACGATCTGCCCCAGGATCGAAACTTCTCCAAACGTGCTCAGGGTCCGGTAGGTCTGTAGTGCCAGCACTCCGCCAGTAAAGAAACCCGTCAAGAGAACAATGGGAAGAGATCCCACGCCGATCACATCCATCTGGACGATCGTGTCCACAACGTATCGCGGAGAGCTGAAGAGGTTAGCTATCGAATTGCCAAGCAGGAACGTAAAGTCCTGTACAGCCTGGACCTTGTGCTTGATGTATCCGTCGATGGACAGGTCAGCCATGGGCTTCTGAAACTACCATCCTAATCGAAGGAAGTCCATTCGGCAATGCGTTGACATGAGTTTCGGGCACAAAGAAATGTGCTGGCCCAGTGTGGTGAGTTTCACCAAAATCGAGTTCGCGGTTTCCCAAGAAGGCACCGCCCAAAGGAAGGAAATCATTGGGGAATCCGTGTGGGCAAAAAAGTAGGGGGAAATTCTATTTTCCCCCTAAGCGTCGGGTCTTGGGTCTAATCTCCGAGCTTGCTCCTGAGGTCCCTCAATAGAGGTAAACCAGGGCGAGCTCTGCTGACAATATGGCACGAGAGTAGCCAAATTAGCGAAAACACCAGATACAATCTGATATTCCTCTAAGTCATTCGGATTTAGCTAGATAGCATTTATACCAGATAGTAATCGGTGACCAGAACAATAACACCTTGAAACCCCCAGAAATACAATATTTGGAATTTTGTAGCCTAATATACTAAATTATGAATACGCTCTTGCGTTTTTGAGGTTCTTCCGAGTTCCCATTGTCCCCCTGAATTGGTGGCCTTTCGAAGTCCCCCTTGGTGAATCCTCTCGGACCCACAACCGGACATCTGATAGGAGCCCCGCGACCTTGACTCGCTTAGCAAGGTTGTATCGATTCCCCCGGAAAACAACTTAATTCCAATGATGCTTAAAGGCCATTCGTCCATCAGGTAGTAAACTTGACCTCTGTGCGGGGTTTTGCGGTAAAGTGAGGAATTCCGATGTGATAGCGAAGGGCAAAGGCAGGAATTTCGGCAAATTGTCTGAATCGGGGACTTGGACTGCCGCGATGCGTGCCTGGGAAAGAAATCGATGATTGATATCCACTGCCATCCTCTCCCGGAAACTGACGATGGGGCCAAGTCTTTTGAAATCGCAGTGGCCATGTGCCAAATGGCGGCCAAAGACGGCACCACGCATCTGGTTGCAACCCCACACTGCAATTACAGGTATCGATTTGATGCCCAGGCCAATCGCGTCAAACTGAAGGAGCTCCAAGCCGCGGTGGGAGATTCGCCGAAGCTTTTGCTGGGATGCGACTTCCATCTCTCTTACGATAATCTCCGGAAGCTGGCCGGAAACGGGTCCGACTTCTCAATCAATAGCACGCAGTATCTGCTGGTGGAATTTGCGGACCACTTTATTCCGGAACAGATGGACAACGTCTTTTATGAGATCGAAATGGCGGGCCTCATTCCGATCCTCACTCATCCGGAGCGAAACCCTGTCATCCAGCGCAAACCGGAGTTGCTGTACTGGTGGGCATTGCGAGGATGCCTGATCCAGATCACAGCCATGTCCTACATGGGCGGATTCGGAACGAAGGCCCAGGCGCTTTCCGAACAGTGGCTCGAGCGAAACATGGTCCACTTCTTTGCCTCCGATGGCCACAACCTGACGAGCCGGCCGCCGGTTCTTTCGTCCTGCTACAACAAGGTTGTTTCGGCGCGCGGCAAGGATGTTGCGGATCTGCTGCTTGAGGCAAACCCCTCGGCCGTAATCAATGGAGCTTCTCTGCCAGCACCACTTCCACCTTTGGGCCCCAAAGAATCAGGCCGGAAGAAGGGATGGCTTTCGATATTCCGGAAATGACGTTGTCACACCGCGCGATGTGATTTTGGGCGTTACCAAAATAAGGCGGTCGGAAGTTCGCCGGGACTTATTCCAGCTAATGGGCTGATCTGCTTATGTTTGCCAGAAAAATTCACGTCGAGGTTCTGGAACCGGGAGAAACCAGGGATTGTCCTGTCACATGGCTGGACAGTTTCTGCATGAGGAGCTTTACTGGACGGAGCGCCTTTGACGACCTTTTGCCTATTTCTGACGGTTTGATGGAAGCCGGATCCAGGGTTGACGTGCAGTTTCTGAAACGCG
>JAJXZM010000121.1 GCA_021780055.1 Acidobacteriota bacterium | reverse complement strand
ACGTCGTCAATCAACAAGTCAACGGTGAAGCGGTGGTGTTTCTTGTTGGTCTTCTTCAGGTCCAGTCCGATATTTGCCAGGTGAATGGGATGATGTCGGACAAGCGTGAATTCGTAGTAGTCGCGCTGGCCCAATTTTCGCAGAGCGTCAATCTCATCATGATTGCGCGCGATCAGCGTTCCAAAGCGGGTGCGCGTCATGCCAAAACTGTTGGCCAGGTCGTCCACGCTTTTTTTGGTCTTGTTCAGGTCAGTCTTGGTGTTCGAAACGTCGGCCGTCAAAGCCCCTACCTGTTGCTGGTCCGCCTTCAGGGCGATCTCATGCTTCAGATCATTCATCTGCTGGGCATGTTCCGTCTGGAGCTGGGCAACCATTGCGCGTGCGCGGCGCAGTTCTCCGCTTTGCGCACCCAGGTGCTGTGAATCCTTGTCCAGTTCCACCTTCAGCGCCCCGAGCTGCTGCTGATTTTCCTGCTCAAGAGCCATTACCTTGGACGAAAGCTGGCTGTTAAACTGCGCCGTCAATTCCTGACGCGTCTTTGCATCCTGAGCCGTAATGGCTCTTCCCATCGTCGCAATGCGGCTGACGGAATAGATCTCCGCAACCATCAGCACCGCCAGGACGATTAGGATCACCTTGATCCTGCTGTCCATGCCCGACCAGGCAGAGGTATCCCTTTGGAGATCCCCCGTCGGCGGCATTTCGTCGATCGCCATCGTGTTTCCTCCTCAAATTGTAGAAAGACTCTTCGGGCCGCAGAACCCGTACACATTGATTGAGGCAATTGAGGTTCCAGCTTTGGTGCCGAATTAACACTATGGGAACAGATAGCTTCCATCCGGCCCAGGAACAAGTTTGGCTGCCGGCAGAGAATTTCTTACGCGGTGGGTGTAAAAAATGCGAAGTATCTACAAAAGAAATGTGCAAAAACTTGCACACTCGGTGTGAGGCAGGCCTGTTATTCCGGGCCGTTTCCGTTCGCGTCAGACCCAGGCTTGGACGCGAACTGCGACTTGAGTTCCTTGTGTTTTCGAACCCAGTCCGTCTTGTTCACCTGGCGGGCCCGTCCGACGGCAAGGGACTCCGGAGGCACATCTTCGGTGATAGTCGATCCGGCGGCGACATACGCTCCCTTACCAATCTTCACAGGAGCCACCAGCATGCTGCCGCTGCCGACAAAAACTCCATCTTCAATGTTGGTCGGGTTTTTCTTTTCACCGTCGTAATTGCAAGTCACCGTACCGGCGCCGACATTGACTTGCTTGCCGAGGTTGGCGTCACCAAGATATGTCAGGTGCCAGGCCTTTGTACCCTGCCCCACATGTGACTTCTTGACTTCAACAAAATTCCCGATCCGCGCGCCGGGGTCAATCACTGCGCCGTCGCGCAGGCGGGCAAAAGGCCCGAGAACCACATCGGAACCGATCTCACACCCTGTTACGCAGGTATTAGGACGCACCTGCACACGGTCTCCCAGAATGGAATCTTCAATCGTCGAATGGACACGTATGGTGCAGCCGCAGCCGATCCGGGTATCCCCCAGCAGGCTTACGCCCGGCTCAATCACCGTGTCATTCCCCACTTCCACGCCGGCATCAATGTAGGCTGTGTTGGGGTCCACAATCGTCACGCCATCCAACATCAGGGCTTCGGCCTTCTGCAATCGCAGGACGCGCTCGATCTGTGCCAGCTCAACGCGGTCATTCACGCCCAGCACCTCGCGCGCGTCGGCAACAGGAAATGTCACAACCTTTTTGCGGTGTCGGTTCAGAATTTTGACCAGGTCGGTCAGCAAATATTCTTTCTGCGCGTTTTTGTCAGACAACTCGTCGAGGTGTTTCAGCAGGTCAGCCCGCGAAAAGCAGAGGATGCCCGAACTGACTTCGCTGATCTTACGCTGGGCGGGAGTACAGAGCTTTTCTTCCACGATGGCCCGTACGGTCCGTCCGCCGGAGCGCACAATTCTGCCGTATCCGGTCGGGCTGGGAGGCTTCATCGTCAGGATGGACGCAGCCGCACGGGTTTTCCGGTGGAACAGAACCAGGTCCAGCAGCGTTTCCGTCCGCAGCAGCGGAGCGTCTCCCACCACCACGACGACGGCGGAACTTCTACACTTTTCCAGTTGCGGGCGCGCAATCATCAGGGCATGGCCCGTCCCGCGCTGCTCTTTCTGCACGACAAATCTAAGCCCCGGCCGCGCCAGGGTTTCACGGACCTCCGCAGCGTTATGCCCCACCACCATCAGGAGGGTTTCCGGTGCTGCCGCCAAAGCCGCGCTCACCACGTAGTCGCCCAGGGGACGGCCCGCCAGCATGTGAACCAGCTTGGAATGCTCAGACTTGAAGCGCGTCGATTTGCCTGCGGCAAGGATGACGATCGAGAAGTCGCGATTAGCCATGGGAAAATTCCACTTCCGTCTAAAGGTGCTGTTGAGATGCGGTTCCAGTCGGGTCGAAATTGTCGCCCGCAGTCGTCGGGCCTCCGTATGCTGAAACCGCCTTTATACCATGATCCCAACGCTGTCTTGCAGCAATCCCCGGACCGCGTGGCAGGCAGGTCAGTCCTCACCCATCCAGGCGCCCCAGGGTTTAAGCTTCTCGACGTTGTCGCAAATGGCTTTGAGGGCCGCCGTTATAGGTACGGCCAGGATTAGCCCCGCGGCGCCCCAGAGCCATCCCCAAAACATCATCGCGATGGTCACGGTCAGGGCGTTCAGGCTGACCTGATGGCCCACGAATTTGGGAGTCAGGACGTTAATGGCCAGGAAATGCACCACCATCACCGTGACCGCGATAACAATAAAAGGGGTTGCCGAGGAATATTGTCCAAGCGCCATCATCAAGGGCGGAGCCATTCCCAAGGCCACTCCCAGGTAGGGTATCATGCTGAGAAAGGCCGCCAGCGGCCCGACCAGGAGCGCAAAGTGGAGTCCCATCAATGAAAAGGCTGGGGTGATCAGCGCCGCAGCCATCAGCGCGACCATGAGGTTTCCCATCACGTAGCGGCGAATCATGTGGCCGATCCCGAGAATCACGGTCTCTGCCTGCTGCCGGTTCGCGTCCGAAAAAAGGTTCAACGTTCCGCGCCAGATGTGGCCCTTGGCCGTCAGCATAAAGAACACCAGGAAAGGAATAAACATCACGGTCAGGATAAATGTGTAAACCGACCCGATGCCTCGCAACAGATACTGGCCCCAGTGCGATTCCTGCTGCAGCCGGACGATCGGCAGATTCGATTGCGGCTGCGCCGAGGCCGGCACCATTCCGGAAGCCAGCTTCTCGATGTTCTTAAACATGTCTTCGAAGTTGGCAAACAAATGCCTGAGCGGCGCGCCATACGTGGGAAACTCCTGGATGAAGGTGATCACGCGATCGTAAATCCCGTAAACAACCAGGTAAAGGAGGCCAACGGAAACCACGATCATCAACAGGGCGCCTATCCACCGCGGAATGTGAATCCGCTCAAGAAAACTGACCGCCGGCTCCAGCACAAAGGCAATCAGGATGGAGCAAATCAACGTGATGATAATCAGGCTTGCGTAATTGATGGCCGCAATCACAATGGCGACGGCAATGATGCGCCCGCTTGCTGTCGCAATTTTTGTGGTTGGGAGAACCTCGAATTTCGTCTCTGGCATCGGCTAAACTCGTGGCTTTGATTCTAACTTGGCAGCCTCCAAAATGCCACACTGCCAATATGGCGCAAAGAAACGAGCTGCCCGCTGGTTTTGCATTTAAGGAGCGTGCGGTTATAATGGGCAACATCTATGGGCACCAGTCATACATGGCTCGAAAACCGTCCGCCAAGGCTTGGTGATCTGATTGATGACCATTGCCCGCGGTGCAAGCGGCTGATGAATCACGCCATCGCAAGCTTTGTGGGTAACAAGGTCGTCAAGGTTATCTGTCAGACCTGCTATTCCGAGCATCCCTACTTTGAAGGGAAAGAAAAGAAAAAGACGCCGAAGGGCCCCAAGTCCGCATTTGACCAGGTACTGGCGAAGGTTGCTCCCTCCGAGGCCCCGACAGAAGAGCCTGCCGCCAAAAAACCAAAGGCAACGTCCGCCGCCCGGCCCCTGATCCGGCACAAATCAAAATCTCCCGTCAAGAAATAGGATCAGCGCGGTTCCCGCCCCAGGATTTCCACCTCATGGTCTGAGTGCAAACGGTATCGAACGCCGCTCCACTCAATCGTCCGCACAAACCCCGCCACCGCAAAATTCCACATCATCACCCACGGAACCACCAGTGTCAGTTGCCAGTAGCGCATGCCATAGCGGACCAGAGACTCGCGCTCTTCTTGAAAAACCTCGCGCGCCACGATGGCACGAATATTACCTTTACCCATCCCGAGCCCAAGAATAACAGCAAGAAGGCTGAGCACTGCAACTCGCTCCCAACCGGCCGCCGGATCGAGCAGCACGAAGAAGCCCCCAATAAAGGTCAGAGAGTAGAGCGCGTGCCCCGCCAGGCCCATTCGCCACAACCGCGGTGCGTAAACCCGCGTGATGATGATCTGCCGGTTGGTCCAACGCAGGAATTCCGCGAAAGAGGAATCCTCGCGCGAGGCCACCAGGCAGCGCGGCTCAAAGCGAATCCTTCCGCCGCCGTCATGCACGGCACGGCCCAGCCCGTAATCGTCGCTGACCGTTGAAGCCCAGTAACGCTCGCGAACCTGAAGCCGATTGAAGTCTTCCGTGCGGATGGCCATTGAGCCGCCCCACGGAAATGCGCAGTCTTGTTCACCCATGAACGTTGCGATCGACGTGTCCCAGGCCGCACGCAGTTGAGATACAAACGTCTTGCACGGCAGGTACCAGCGGAAGCCCGTGCTGACCGTTACGTCGCGGCTTGCGAGCGGTGCCACCAGAGATCGCAGCCAGGCCACGCCCGGCCGCGCGTCAGCATCGGCAAAAACCAGCACTTCAATTTCGGGCTTGACCGCG
>JAJXZM010000406.1 GCA_021780055.1 Acidobacteriota bacterium | reverse complement strand
AACAGCCTCCAGCATTTCCACCCGCGCGCGCTCCCATTCGTGGAACATGAGAAATGTAATCCCAAGTTCGCGGTGCAAATCGCCATTCCTGGGATCAAGAAGTGTCGCTTTGCGGAGAAGATCAACAGCCTCAGTAAACTGCCCGCTGGATCGGAGCTGATCTGCTTCTGAAACCATGCGGCGGAGTTCCATTTCTGAGGCGGCAGGGTTGAGCTGAGCAGCTTCCGGTTGGCGGGAATTTGTTGCGGCCGCGCTTGCATCCACGTCAATCTGCTGATGTGGCTGGGGCGAAATGAAATATGACGCATCGCGTTGTCCGGCGCAAAGCACATGGACGTAATGGTCGCCCGGATCGACATCCGTGATCCGCAAAGTTCCATCACTGCCAGTGGATCCCGCCGCGTCTCCATCAACGTCTACCTTGCACCCCGCAACTCCGGAGTCGACCGAAACAGTAGCCGGCGGGTTCTGATTGTTACGCTTTTTTCCACCGAACCATTTGCCCGAGGCACAGGGGCCTGCGGCGAATACGAAAACCAGAAGAAAACCGATGTGGGCGCGGGCGTTCATCGCAGTTGACTCAATGGTAGCACAAAACCCTTGCCGAAGCGGAATGCAGCGGGAATAGGAGCCGTTGGGCACGCGGAACGCCGCACCATTAAGCATGCTAGAATAGGCGATGATCGGGTGTTCAGAGAGATAGCGACGGAGGTGCGCGCTGGATTTCGAACTGACCGACGAGGAACGCGAAATTCGCTACGCGGTGCGTTCTTTTGCTGAAGAGCAGATACGCCCTCACGTTCGCGAGTGGGATGAGTCCGAACACTTTCCGGTTGAGATATTGCCCGGGCTTGCGGATCTAGGGTTGATGGGGGTCACGGTGCCCGCTGAATATGGCGGCGCCGGGTTTGGCTACGTCCCCTATGTCATTGCGATTGAGGAGCTTGCAAGGGTCGATCCTTCCGTCGCTCTGATAGTGGCTGCGCATAATTCACTCTGCTCCAGTCATATTCTGCTTGCCGGCACCGAAGAGCAGAAAAAGAAGTACCTTGCTCCCCTGGCGCAAGGTGAGAAGCTTGGTTGCTGGAGCCTGACTGAGCCCGGGGCTGGCTCGGACGCCGGCGGGACACTCACAACGGCGCATCGGGAAGGCAATACCTGGATACTTAACGGTTCGAAAACGTTTACGACCAATAGCCATTACGCCGACATCTGCGTGGTGATGGCGGTGACAGACAAAGAGAAGGGAAGGCACGGCATCTCGGCGTTCATCGTTGAAAAGGGAACGCCGGGTTTTCAGCCCGGCAAGACTGAGGACAAGCTGGGCATGCGTGCCAGCAACACGGGGGAGATTATATTCGACGACTGTCGAATTCCCGCAGAGAATCGCCTGGGCGAACTCGGCCATGGTTTCATCGACAGCCTGAAGGTCCTTGATGGGGGCAGGATCTCAATTGCTGCGCTGTCCGTCGGTATCGCGCAGGGGGCCTTCGAAGCGTCGCTTAATTACTCAAAGCAGCGTGAGCAATTTGGCAGGCCTATTGCCGATTTTCAAGCGACCCGGTTTAAGCTGGCGGATATGGCAACTGAAATCGAGGCCGCGCGACTGCTGACGCTGCGTGCCGCCACCCTGGCTACGCAACACAAGCGGGTAACGCGAGAAAGTTCCATCGCCAAGCTGTTTGCCAGTGAAGTAGCCGTGAGAATAGCCGGGGAAGCAGTCCAGATCCACGGCGGGTACGGTTTTATCAAGGACTACCCTGTAGAAAAGTTTTACCGCGACGTCAAGCTTTGTACAATCGGCGAGGGCACCAGTGAAATTCAACGACTGATTATTGCCCGTGAATCGCTGGGTCGAGTGAAGTAATTCAAGCGAGCTTAAATCCGCCGCTTGACCTTCGCGTGATAACCTGATGGCAATTTCTCTGGAACAATGGATTGGAAAGATCTGCAGCGGCGACCGCCGCGAAATGGCGCGGGCCATTTCGTCAGTTGAAAGAAAAGACCCCTCCAGCGCCGACCTGCTCAAAGCGCTCTTTCACAAGGCGGGCAAGGCGTATGTGGTTGGCATTACCGGAGCGCCCGGGGCAGGCAAGAGTACTCTGCTCGAGAAGGTCGCTGCAGAATACCGCCAAAATGGGAAACGAGTGGGGATCATCGCCGTCGACCCCACCAGCCCTTTTTCCGGCGGAGCCATCCTGGGCGACCGCATTCGCATGCAGGCGCTGTCAACGGACGGGGGAACTTACATTCGCAGTATGGCCACGCGGGGCCAACTGGGCGGACTTGCACCGGCCACCCGCGATGTCGCGCTCATCATGGATGCCGCCGGTTGCGACGTGATCTTCGTGGAAACCGTGGGCGTCGGACAGGATGAGGTGGATGTTGCCCGGCTCGCGGATGCCACGGTTGTTCTGCTTGTGCCTGGCATGGGCGATGACGTCCAGGCGTTCAAGGCTGGAGTAATGGAAATCGCGGACCTCTTTGTAATCAACAAGGCGGACCAGCCGGGCGCGGAACGCGTCGAACGGGAATTGAACGTACTACTTTCCGTCACCCCTCAATCCGATGGGTGGCAACCTCCGATAGTAAAAACGACGGCGACCACGGGCGAAGGAATTTCCAGGCTTTGCGACGAGTTAGAAAAATTCCGGGCGACGACCGAGCAAAGCCCTGCAGGAGTAGCTCGGCGGAAGGAAAATACTCGCTTGCAACTGCTGGAACTGCTCCGGCAGAGCCTGTTTGAGAAGGTCGCCCGGGAACAGTTCGATCATGAACGGATTGGATGTTACGTTGAAGAGGTATTGGCGCGCCGCCGTGATCCACACTCAATTGTGGAAGAGATCATGAAGGCATCGGGAGTGGGAAACACGCGCAACAAATCCACGGGTTGATGAATTCACCATTTCGGGAATAAGCTAGACTGGCAGGGCAGGTAACAAGGCAGCCTTCCGTCACAGGAACAGGAAATGAAAATCCACCACGTTGGCATCGCTGTGGAATCGCTTGAGAAAGCACTCCCGATATTTGAGTTGCTGCTGGGTCATTCGCCCGATTCGACCGAAGAAGTTAAGGACCAGAAGGTTCGCGTTGCGGTATTTCAGGTGGGAGAGAGCCGGATTGAGTTGCTCGAACCAAGTTCACCTGACTCGCCGATTGCGCGTTTCATTGGCAAACGCGGGCCTGGCATTCATCACCTCACTCTGACGGTAGGCAACCTTCAGAATACGCTGGATACTCTTGAGCGGCGAGGCGTGCGGCTTGTTGACCGGAAGCCAAGCGAGGGAGCAGGAGGCGAATCGATTGCCTTCCTGCATCCTTCCAGCACGGCTAACGTGTTAATTGAGTTGTTGGAAGAACGCGACCGCGAGCAGGCGGATAACAACCAGGAGCAAAAAGGCAAATGAAGCTGGGCGCATTTGAAATCCATGCCCTTTCAGACGGGACGTTCGGTCTGGATGGCGGCCAAATGTTTGGTGTCGTTCCCAGGGTGTTGTGGGAAAAGAAGCTACCCCCCGATGACCTTAATCGGGTGCGCATGGGGCTAACCTGTCTGCTGGTACGGACCGGCCAGTACAACGTGCTGATTGAAACCGGCATCGGTGATAAGTTCGACGCCAAGCACGCCGGGATTTACAAGATTGACCACTCTTCTAACCTCCTGGATGACCTTTCACGGCATGGGCTCGGAATCGAGGATGTGGACATCGTAATTAACACCCACTTGCACTTTGACCACTGCGGGTGGAACACGCGCCGGCAGGGAACAGATATTGTTCCAACTTTCCCGAATGCGCGCTACTTTATGCAGCGGGCGGAATGGGAACATGCCTTGCACCCGAACGAGCGTGACCGGGCAAGTTATCTGGAAGAGTGGTTTGCGCCTGCAGAACCGCAGACGGTGTTTGTTGAGGGCGCATACCAAATCGCTCCTGGCATCCGGGTCGAGCTTGCGCCGGGACACATTCGGGACATGCAGTGCGTGTGGGTCGAATCGGAAGGCAAACGAGCTTGTTTCATTTCAGACCTTGTTCCCACGCGCGCGCACCTTCCATTCCCGTGGATCATGGCGTTTGATCTTTATCCGATGGAAACACTTGAATCGAAGAAAAGGTTGCTTCCTCGATTGGCTGAGGACGACGTGTTGATCGTCTTTCCTCATGACGCCGATGTGCCGTGGGGCAAGCTCGTTGAAGTTGAAGGCAAACTGGCGTTCCAGCCGGTAGCAGATATCTGATTTAACGTGCAAAAAGTGGAGGAAGATGCGTGGCTGAAGCAGAAATCGGAATTATTGGTGGAAGCGGACTTTATCAGATGGAAGGGCTTACCCGTGCCAAATGGGTGCGGGTTGCGACACCGTTCGGCAAACCCTCGGATGCCTTTCGCGTTGGAACTCTCGAAGGCCGCCGTGTGGCATTCCTGGCGCGCCACGGACGCGGGCACGTCATAACTCCCTCAGAAATCAACTTTCGCGCGAACATCTATGCGATGAGAAAGCTGGGAGTAGAACGTATCCTTTCGGTCAGCGCAGTCGGCTCCTTGAGAGAAGACTACCGACCGATGGATATGGCGCTGCCACTGCAGTTTTTTGATCGGACCCGTGGGCGGGTATCAACTTTCTTCGGCGGCGGCATCGTGGCCCACGTAGGCTTTTCCGATCCCATGTGCCCGGCGGTTGTGGAAGCGTTGAAAGCGGCCTGTGCCGACACAAAGGTTACGGTGCACGTCGGCGGAACCTACGTTTGCATGGAAGGCCCGGCATTTTCAACAAAGGCGGAATCGAACGCTTACCGAAGCTGGGGAATGGATGTCATCGGCATGACCAACCTCCAGGAAGCCAAACTGGCCCGCGAGGCCGAGATTTGTTACGCGACACTCGCCATGGTCACCGATTACGATTGCTGGCATCCTGAACACGAAGCCGTCACCGTCAACCAGATCATCGATTACCTCAATCGCAACGT
>JAJXZM010000413.1 GCA_021780055.1 Acidobacteriota bacterium | reverse complement strand
CGCGTCCATTCCTCACCGGCAGCGGTCAGAGTGCCGTCCTGGCCAACTGAAAACCATGCAATAGAGTCATGCAGTCGGTTGGCTCCGTAGATGAATTTTGCATCCGGCGAAATCCTGATTTCAGAAGCGAAGCTGGTGCCGACGCAGCCCTTCGGGAGCGTCGAGATGACTTGCTTCTGCGACATCTTCCCGGTCGAGTCGTCGTAGTCGAAGACGACAATGGCCGAGCCCTCCTCTTGAATGCAGTAGAACCACTGCCGGTTCGGATGGAAAACAAAATGCCGTGGGCCGTCGCCGGGCGGTACGGAAACCTCATGAGGATCGTTGGGCGTCAGCTTGCCCTTATCGATATCGAAATTCCAGATCAGGATTTTGTCCATGCCCAGGTCAGTGGAAATGACGCGCTTGCCCGTAGGGTCGGAATGAATCATGTGCGCGTGCGGTGCATCATGCCCGCTGATGGCGAAACTTCCCGGCGGCGCGCTGGTGGCGTGCAGCGGCCCGAGTGGCCCGCTGTCCTTGTGAACATCGGTGGCTTTACCCAGCGAGCCATTGTCGAGAATGGGAATCACAGCCACCGTTCCACCGGCGTAATTTGCCGCAAAAACATATTTGCCGGAAGGATGGACGCTGATGTGGGCAGGGCCGTCGCCTTCAGAACTGACTGTATTGAGCAACGTCAGGCGTCCGCTTGCGCTGTCAATGGAGTAGGAACTGACAGCGCCTGACGCCTTACCTTGAAACTTGTGGATTTCATCACCGGAATACAGGTGTGTTTTGGCAGGATTAAGGGCCAACCACGAAGGATTTCTGGGATTGGCAAATACATCGCGCTGGGCGAGCGCACCGGTTGCAGGGTCCATTTCAAAAAGATAAATGCCCTGTCCGTGCCCGGGACTCCCTTCTGGGCCCTCAGGTGAACTGTACGTTCCGATATAAAGCAGGCGGGGCTTGCCCGAAGGTTTTGGTTGCTGGGTTTGTTGAACACCGCCCTGGGGAGCGCAGGCAAGTGCGGGTCCGGTCATGGCCAGAGCCGCTGCGCTTTTCAGAAAGGTGCGGCGTGACGGTTTTGCCAACAGATTAAGGTTTGATTGCAGTTCTTCCGATGACATCTTCTTCCTCCTTTGATTGTGGGCGGCAGATCAACCCGGAAAGGCCAGATTATGAGGTTATCGGCGCAAGAACGCAAGTCCCGATCTCTTCAGGCGGTGTTTGGGCAGTAGTGGCAAGGCGTACGGTGGACTTAGTGGCGAATGGAAAGTGGGAATTCCACGCCGTGCTGTTCATTCACTTTGCGGCTGGCGGCAAGATTGAAATCAGCCAGCGGAAATTTGTGAGCGACCTGTCCGTTAAAAACCCATAGCGTATCGCCGAGGATCGCGTAGTCGCGCACAGCCATTTCCTGGCCGTCGCGGTAGATGAAAATGGTATCGGGAAAATGCCGGTGCGCACTTGGCTCTGAGTTAGCCAAGCCGTGCCCTGAAGCTTCTGCCGGAGGGGGCTGGGCAACCGTCTGCGCGTACTGACGATAAGCCTTTTCCTGGCGAAGCGATTCCACCTCATCCGTCAAAGCCTGCACCTTGCTGGCAAGATACTCTTTTTCCTGAGCAGCCACCTCGGCTTCAACATCGCCGTTGGCAATCCTTGAAGCCAGCTGGTGCTGAACTTCGAGCGGTGGCCACAGGCTGGGATAGAAATAAGTAAACGGAAAGCTTTCCGGATATCCAAAGAAGGACGGGAAGCCGACGGCGCGCGTAACACCGAAATTCGGAAACCCGAACAGGCCACCGGGAAATGGCGCCGGCTGTACCCATGTGGCACCGCCAGAAAAACCGGCTGATGGAGAAACCGTTTGACCCTTCAGGACCAGAGGAAAGGCCGCAACCACCAGGAACGCCGTAGTGGCCAAAGGGTGCCTCATGATTGAAGTCTATCACAAATAAGCTCCGACGGAGCCGTCACGTGAATGTGTGTTTGTGGGATATTGCAAGTGCTGAAGGCGGCGACTTAAAACCGGTTATTCCCGGCCGCGCGCCACCACGAGAGTGATGTCGTCAGCCTGTTCCGGCCCGCTGAAGCGCTGAACTGCCTGAATAATAGCGTCGAGCAATGGCTGGGCTGCCATATGGGTATGCGCGCAGAGCGTTTCAACCAATCTCTCATCACCGAACTCGACGTTATCCGGCCCCATTGCCTCGGTAACACCATCGGTGTAGAGGACCAACGTATCGCCAGGTTCAAGACGAGTTTCCGCAACGGTGCAATTCCAGTCCTGGAAAAGGCCGAGGACCGTCGCGGTGGGTTCCAGACGATCGACTATTGGGGTTGACGAAGGCCTGACCGCGCGCAGCAGCAGCGGGGGCAGGTGTCCGCAGTTCACGTAGCGGAGGCGGCGGGTCGCATCATCGTAATCCCCGAAAAACAAGGTGGCGTAGCTGTTGTCAGCGGTATTTTCATAGAACAATCGGTTCACTGAGGTTAGAAGTTGCGGAATGTCGTCAAGCGCCAGCGCATATTGGCTGCGAAGGTTGGCTTGCAGATTGGCCATCAACAGCGCGCCTGACACTCCCTTGCCGGCAATGTCCGCTAAAACCAAGGCCAACCGGCCAGGCCGCAACTCCAGAAAATCATAATAGTCACCGCCCACCTGACGGGCCTGGGCACACCCTCCGGCGTATTCCAGCGTCCGAAGCACAGGGAATTTCTGGGGGAAGAGTCGCGACTGCACCTGTCGCGCGAAATCCATTTCCTGTGCGGCGCGGCGCTCTGCCTCAATGCGTTCGGCGATTTCTTCGCCCATGCGAATGCTTTCCAGCGCGATTCCGGCTTGCGTTGCGATCGACGAGAGCAGTTGCTTATCCTCTCTGGAATAAGGTTCTTCCGAAAGGCGCGACCCGAGCACCAGCAGACCCTCCAGGCGGCCGTCGCGCGCGACCATGGGAACCAGGCAGTCCGGAAGCAACGGCGCCAGCAGGAATGGCTGCGGCAGCTTTTCTTCATCTTCATTCGAAACGTCCCACGGGCGTCCGCGGCGGACCAGTTCGTGCAGCAACTGGTCGTCTGCGGGCAACACGGCGAGAGAGGGTGTAACGTCGCCATGCATGGCGGAAATCTGGCCGGCAGCCGTCTCCAGGTAAATCACGAGTGAGCTTGGCCTCAGAGCCTGTTGCAGATGCTGTTGCAACAGGTCGGCGAGCTTATCGCGGTTGTTTGCAGTACGAGAGATTTCGACCAGCTTCTCCAGAACCATGCGCGCGTCGTAAGAGTTGCGGAAAAAGGCACGGTCAATCTTTTCTCCGACCCGCTTGTGGACCGCCATCCCGGCCCAGAGGACGACAGTGCCAAAGCCGGCACCCAATGCGATCCCACCGGGGATACCGCCGAAGGCAAGAAGTTCCAGATAGGGCGCCAGCATAAAGGCAAAAACCACAGTGACTGCGATGCTGGCAAAGGTCAGCAGAATGGTGAATCCGCGCAAAACCAGCAGATAGCGCGCGCCGCGCCGCAGCAGAACTGGGACCTCGAGGACCCGTTGCTTAAGGACTGCGTAAGCGAACGAGAGGGGGAAAAGGAAGAGCAGCAAAACGAGTGATACGCCTAGCGCAACCGGCGGGTGCACCCGGAAGAAATCACCGAAAGCGGTCAGAGCAGAAATCGGAACAACTCCCACAAGCGTTCCCCAGAAAATGACACGAAGCTTGCGGTGATCCGCGGGAGTGGGCGCCGTAAACGCGTTCCCGATGAGAGCGACCAGCCCCAGACCAGTAAAACCATAGTTGTAAAACAGGCGAATGATGTGGGAAGCATGCCTCCCGATCAGGTCTTCCACCACTCCGGGGGCATGAGCCATTCCAATCCGCAACCCCGGCAAAGCGTACATAATTCCAAGGACGAGGCCCACCCACTTTAGCCACGGAAAGCGGCGATCCAGGAATGACCGGGCAGGGAACAACGCGAAAAAGCAGTAGAAGACTGCACCCAGCAACGTACTGAAAATCGCGCGGTATGCGGTGGCGAATAATCGAAGCTCCGTGTTCAGGCCCGCGAACATGTTGGGAAATGGCGGCGCTGCCGCGAAGCAGGCCAGCATAAAAGCCAATAGCCATGCATTACGGTCTTCCACGCGGAGAAATAGAACCGGCAGACCGACGATCAGGAAAACTAGGGGGTACGTGTGGAGGATTTCCTGCCCCAATCGTTCAGTGAGGCCTGCTTCCTTGGATGACGACTGGCGGGCCCTGAAAGTAGCTCGAATATCCACCGGAGCAGCGTCTCCGGGGTGAATTACAGTCAGTTCGACGGTGTCGCCGGGTTTCTGCCGTGACCACACATCAAAAATCACATGACGATCTTCGAGGGGGTGTCCGTTGATGGCGGTAATGCGGTCGCCCGGCCTTAATCCTGCTTGATCTGCAGGGCCGCCGGGATCGACACTCCGGACAAGTTCGACGTGTTGTGTCCCGATGTAGTTAAAATCAAGCCCGAGTTCGACTCCGCTCTGCCAGCGGATGGAGTGCATCCACAGCACGCTGTACAGCACTGCGCTGGCGGCAAAAATTCCCGCCAGCACGGCCAGTATCGGCTTGGGAAGCGAAAGAAACCTTTTCATTCTCGTCTATACCTAACATGATATACGGGATGGCGGGCAGAAGGGTTTCTGTGTGCAGGCGACTCTCCCGCTTATTTGACAAGCCCTTGACAATACTGCGCTGTCAGCAACGGGGCAAGTCGGTTCGGCGATCCGTGCAACCCTCCAATTCGTCATAATGCAGCCAGCAACGCACGCCAGAGGCGCGGCGACAACTTCCGCATTGACACCCTCCCAATTGCCCAGGTGCAAGGCCGCAACAATGATCGGATTACCTGCTAGCAGCGTGGGAGCTCCTGACGCGTACGCCGGCCGCGGAGGGTCCAAGGTTTCGGAATTTAAGATTCGCGAAGACTTCCCGATTTTGCTTTCGAGTATT
>JAJXZM010000002.1 GCA_021780055.1 Acidobacteriota bacterium | reverse complement strand
TCAATAACAGCGCCGGCCTGCCCCTTAGCGCCGAGCGATTCCAGGGTCGGAAGCAACTTCCCGAAGAAGTGCTCGAAATGATAATCGTAGGCTGTCTTGTTGTACTTGTCGCACTCAAGGCCCAGACCGCCGTCCGGCGCAGGGTGGTTCTCAACACCTGTGGTCGTCTGCCCCATTCGTAGGATCGTCCAGTTGCCGTCAGGAGCCTGCCACTTGAGGTGACCGGTGCTATCCATGTAGCGGGAGACGTCCAACACCGACGCCGGATCGATTACAGACCTCTTGGGAACCGAATCCGTCGGGGTGAAGGGCTTTGCGCCACCGCGGTGGGCAAAGTTGGCTTTCAGGGGCCAGTCGGCAATCCTGAGAGATCCGGAGATTCGAAGCCGCGCAATACTTCCCGGCCCTGAGGCAACCAGGCGAAAATACTTTGCCTTTGTCAGCAGGAAATTTACCACTGCAGGAACTTCAATCGGGCCCCGGCGGCGCGGCACACCAAGGTCACAGACTTTGCGGAAACTGGAACCATCGTCCGAAGCTTCGAGTGACAACGCGGGGTACCGGAACGAATGGCCTGCACTGGCCGGTGGATTTGAATAGAACTCAATGGATCGTGCCGCGTAGGGTTCTTTAAACTCGAGCAGGAGATGGGCGGACTGTCCGGCAGCCGGCTCTATATCTACACCCTTGGTGGGATCACCACCCGTCAACAGCGTTGCGTCAACTTCGCCGCTGTTGGAGGTAACGCGCCTTAGCAACTCCTTCAGTGGCCTTTCTTCACCTTCGAGCGACGGGAAGGCCAGCACCAGCGCATCGCGGTAGTAGTTTCGTTTCTTAAAAGGTTCCGGTAACTGCACGTCAACTGCTCTGCCGCCGGAAACCTGCGTTTCGCTCCAGGTCAGTTGCTGCATGGAAAGCTCCGGAGTGATCCATGGCCCTCCGCTCGACGACCAGCCCGGACAGTTCATCATGTCGTATTCCATGCCCAACCGATCTGCTTCAGCCGCTGCGTGCTGAAGAAGATGGAGCCACTCATCGCTTCCGTAATTCACGAGGCCTTTGGGAATGCCCGTGCCCACCTGAAAGATCTGAAACCCGCCGACGCCTGCTCGGTGCAGCGCTTCCAGATCCCGGGTAATGCCGTCACGGGTGACATTCCCGTTCATCCAGTGCCACCACGTCTTGGGCCGGGCTGCGGCTGGCAGCGACCGGAAAGCTGATTCCAGGTCATCTTCTCCGGCAGCATTGGCCCCCAACGCAACGCGTGGCCCACGAACAACCAGCGTAAGGGCCCCGGCGGCAAAGTTCTGCATAAAGGTTCGGCGCTTCATCTCAATCCTCCTGCCGGTGCAGCCATGAGCGTCACGCGTCTCACTCTCGCAGCGACGGTGGCAACATCATGAAATTTAATAATGAAAACGAATCCGGCCGGCCATCGCGCCGCACTGTTGCGACAACAACCGGCAGTGAAGGGCGCAACGCTCAACCGGTCCTCCCAATAATCTGACTTTCTTTGGTTACAACGCGCTTGCGTGCGAAATCACATAGATCGCAATGAGCAGGACCGCAACGCCGGCCCAGGAATAGCCATACGTCCGAGGGCTGGCACCCTTCCATTCGCCGGTAGCAGCTCCCCAGACATTGGCGGCGGTGATGTTCATTGCCATAAAAAGCGGCCAGCCCAGCACGGCGCCAAGGTCGCCCAGTCCAGTAGCTCCCATGCCGTAAAATGCAATCCCGAAGAACCAGACGGCCCCCATCAGGACCGCTCCCAGCCAATAATTTGGAGAAATGTCCGCCTGCGTCAGCACGCCCCAGGTGTGATTCTTCCTTAGCAGATAGATGCAATATCCGGCGTTGGCAAGGAAACCGGCGCCGAGCGCAAGCGCCCAGATCAGATTGGACGACATGGCCTGTGAAGCGCCCGCGACGAGGGACGCCGTCTGCAGGTCTTTGCCAAAGACGAAGCTGAAATTGAGCATGGCCGAAAAAATTCCGGAGAGGATGCAGATCGCGAGGCCCAGCCAGAAACCGGCTCCGCCGCGCTGCGTGGTCTGGCTTGAAAGTTCCTTCTCACGCCGATGGCCGGCCAGCGAACAAACCACAATACCAAGAATAACGATCGCAAGACCACCCATCAGGAAATATCCCTGGCGGGTAAATAGCTCGTCTGGGTGCAAGACGATAAGGGGAAGAAGTGAACCGAGTGCGGCCGTGATCCCAAGGACAATAGCAAAAGTGAGCGCCATGCCCACGCGGATGATTCCCAGGCCAAAAAGGGTGGAACCCACGCCCCAGCCAAACCCGAAAAACACGACCTCCGCGATCACTGCACCTGAAGAACCCGCCAGCACATGGCCAAAATGAGGAACGGTCAAGAAAACCAGAATCCATGGGAGTACAACCAACCCGGCAACGGAATACACCAACCAGGTGTTCTCCCAGCGCCAGCGGGTCATGCGTTTCATGGGGAGAGCAAAGCTCCCTTGCAGGATTCCACCCAAGAGGACCAGTCCAATTGCCAGGCCGATGCTTCCACTCATGATTTCCCCATTCAGCTGCAGGATTTTTATGCGACTGAAGAACGAACCAACCGTTCGGCCCACCGGGCAACGTCGGTTGGAGTAACATCCGCACTCCCGCCTTCAAGTGAAGCAAACTGAATAGCGAGATTACCAGTGGTGGAACTCTCGACGGGTCCGTGTTTGACTTCAAGCCCCGTGTGATCTTGAATCAGGCGATTCACGAACTCGTTCTGGCTGCCTCCACCAACCACATAAAGGCGCCGGAACTTGCGGCCCGTCACATCCTGCAGCGCCCGCAGGACATTTGCATAACGCGCGGCCAGGCTGGCAAATATAACACCGGCCATCCAGGGCGCGTGCTTCGGATCTTCGGGAATAGGCGCGTGGCCAGCCTTTTCGAGCTCGCGGTTGATCCGCGAAGGCATGTGCCCCGGAAGGATAAGGTCCGGGGCGTCGACATTGAAAATCGTTTCAGGCACGGGCAGGCGTTGACATTCCGCGACGAGTTCAGGCACTGTCCATGAACGGAAGCTGGCCGACTGCCATTCGCGCAAACACTCCTCAAGCAGCCACATGCCGTTCACGTTCTTCAGAAACCGGATACGACCTCCGACGCCGCCCTCGTTGGTAAAATTCTCGTGCAGCGCTGCGGCGGACGTGCAGGGCTCCTCAAGCACGGCGCCCACGAGCGACCATGTCCCGGAACTGATGAAGGCCCAGTCGGTTGTCGAGTCCGGAATGCCCGCAACTGCAGCCCCTGTATCATGGCAGGCAGGAGCAATCACTCGCGTGCCCTTGTATGCCGGGAGATTCGCAATCTCGCCGCGCAGAGGTCCGAGCTGCGTTCCCGGTGGCACAAGGCGCGGCGCGGCTGACCGGTCAAGGCCTACCTTTTCAAAAACTTCGTCGCACCAGTTCCGCGTTCTTGCATTCACCAATTGTGTGTGGGTTGAATTGGTGTATTCGGCGACCGCCGCGTTCGGGTCCGAGCCGGCAAAGCGGTACAGAAGATATTCTGGAACATTGAGCCACCCGGCTCCGGGTTCCAGGCCGTCGCGACGGTCGGCGTAAAGCTGATAGAGAGTGTTGAAACGCAGAAACTGAATACCGGTTAACTCGTAGAGCCGCTCACGGGCGATTCGGTCCCAGACCGCTGGCATTGCATTCTCGGTCCGCGCGTCACGATAGCAGAGCGGGTCCGCAAGCACCTTGCCGGCCTGATCGAGCCGGACGTAATCGACGGCCCATCCGTCCACGCCGATGGAATCAATACCGCCGCTCGCGTTCGCCGTCAGCTTCGCCGCAAGGTCGAGCCCCTCGTCGGCTCCATCGCAAAGTTGGTTGAGCTGCCACCACAGGTGCCCCTCGCGCTCAATCGGGCCGTTCGGATAGCGGTGGGCAACGTGGACGCTGGCATCGGTCCCATTCCATTCCGCCAGAGAAACTCGGCAGCTTCCAGCACCCAGATCGATGGCGACAGATCGAAGGTTGTGCATATGCGCCCCGCAATGAACCTGTCAATTCTGGCCTTTGCTCTTATCGGAGGAACGCCTCCGTCAGCCCTCCGTCCACAGGAAACAGATGGCCCGTCGTGCAGCGCGAACGGTCACCGGCAAGAAACAGGATGGCTTCAGCGCAATCGGCCGGGTCAATCGGCTCGTGCGTCAGCGTACGGCCCGCATAAAACTGCGCGAGCTTGTTCCGCAACTCGTCGGTGGATGCTTCCGGGTTGTGTTCGATCTTGTACTTGGCCAGCGAAGCAAGAACGCGGTCGCGCGGAAACATGGTCGATCCTTTGACGACCGTGGCTGGACTGATGCCGTTCACCCTTACAACGGGGGCCAACGAAATGGCAAGCTCTCGCACCAGGTGGCTTAGCGCTGCCTTGCTAACATCATAGGCCTCGCTGCCGCGTTTGGGGACGACCGCGTTGGCGGAACTTGTGAGCACAATGCCGCCCGACAATTTCTGAGGGCTGTATATTTTCTCCGCCTCAGAAACCAACAGGTGGTTGCCTGTTACGTTAATGTCCAGTGTAAGCTTCCATTGTTCATCTGTGATCTTGCCGTCGGGCGAAGCCGGAAAAATCGCGGCAGTATTTACCAGGATATCGATTCCGCCAAACGTTTCGACGGCTTTGCGCAGGGCCGCGCGAACGGAGTTGCGGTCGCGGATGTCCAAAACAACCGACGTGGATGCGTCTTTCCCCGCGATGCCCGACACTTCGCCGGCTACGGACTCTGCGGCTTCGCCGTCGAGGTCAGCGGCAACGATATGCGCTCCCCGTTTCGCCGCCATGATCGCCACTTCACGGCCAATGCCATGCCCAGCGCCGACAACAAAGGCCACTTTCCGGCTCAGTTCCTGCTCAGGAGGCTGGCGGCGGAGCTTTGCTTCTTCAAGGGCCCAATACTCGATACCAAAGGCTTCCTTCAGCGGCAAAGCCACGTAGTTGTTGTAAACCTCAAACGCTTCG
>JAJXZM010000071.1 GCA_021780055.1 Acidobacteriota bacterium | reverse complement strand
AAAAGTCAAGGAGGGGACACGATGTCACGCCTGCTTGGATTGCTTTACGGTGTTTTCTGTTACGTGGTCTTCCTGGGGACTTTCCTCTACGCAATCTGGTTTGTATGGACAATGGATTCGCTGAAGGCGAACACGCCGCTCGGCACTGCCCTGCTGATTGACGCCGGACTCCTTGCTCTATTTGCCATCCAGCACAGCGTCATGGCCCGGCAGTGGTTCAAGCGCGTCTGGACAAAAATCGTCCCCCGGCACCTTGAGCGCAGCACCTATGTTCTGTTCGCAAGCCTGGCGCTTCTGGCCATCATCATCTTCTGGCAGCCTATGCCGTCGGTGATCTGGGACGTACGTTCTGGTACCGGCAATTTCGTTCTGCAGGCCCTTTTCTGGGCTGCCTGGCTGAACCTGCTGCTAAGCACATTCCTGATTGACCATTTCGACTTGTTCGGCCTCCGGCAGACATGGATGTATTTCCGCGGACTTCCTTATAAACATCCGGGCTTCCAGACACCAGCGGAATACAAATATGTACGTCACCCGATCTATTTCAGCTTTCTCATTGCTTTCTGGAGCGCGCCACACATGACGCTGGGCCATCTATTCTTCGCGGTTATGTGCACGGGCTTCATGCTGGTGGGCATATGGTTTGAGGAGCGTGATCTGGTTTACTTTCATGGCGAACGCTATCTGCAGTACAAGAACCACGTGCCGATGCTCATACCCAGGCCGATGAGAAGGGCCGTTGGGCAAGAAGGTTCCCCTGTAACAGAAGAGTAGCCAAGCGTACACACCGACGTTTTCCGCTTAGTTGCATGCCGCCGGATCGGCCCCTCCTCCTGACTTCCCGGTGCAAGCCATAGGTGTGTGCCAGAATGAAGACAACCCGGCCTGATGCACTTATCTAGCCCGAGTTCCGTCCGGGCCGTTGCCGGTGCTTGGCGACATCCTCCTCTTGACGGTGTTTTTCAGCATGTGCTATAAGTCTAGAGCTAAGCGACTTACCGATAGGCTGGTCTGTGCCATCGTTCCAATCATTTCGTTGGTGTCAACTTAGAGGCCGTCCGGGAAAGTACCGTCAAGGCCATTAACTGCCCGGATCCGAGGAAACAAAAATGACCCTTCAATCTGTTCTTCTGCTCTTGAGCCTGCCCCTGCTTTTCGCTGTTGCCCTATCAATCTGTCCGAGGTTCTTTATGAGTATTTCCAGTCTCTTTTCAAAAATGTTTATGTCCGCTGGAAGCAGCCAAAAACCCAGGGGGGAAAGTGCGGCCGGCACACGGTCCACGTTGCGCATTCTTGCGAAAGCTTCCCTGGCCGGCGTCGCGTTGACGCTGCTCAACGCAACGGCTGCATTCGCCCAAACCGGCGAGCAGGCTGCCGGCGAAGCCAACCTGCAGCTTCCCGATTTCACCAAAGCCAGGTTTCTGGATGGGGCAATAACCGGACATCACTTACTGCTATTCGGAATCTTGTTCTGCTTCTTCGGCCTGCTCTTTGGCTTTGTCATGTACACCCGGCTCAGGGACCTTCCCGTCCACCGGTCCATGGCGGAGATCTCCCAGTTGATCTGGGAAACTTGCAAAACGTACCTGATCCAGCAGGGGAAATTTCTCTTCCTGCTGTGGGTCTTCATCGCGGCCATCATTATCTTGTACTTCGGTTTGCTCCTTCACTACGAAGCCTTTCGCGTAGCAATCATCCTGCTCTTCAGCGTGATCGGAATTTTGGGAAGCTACAGCGTGGCCTGGTTCGGGATCCGCGTCAACACACTGGCGAATTCTCGCACGGCTTTTGCGAGTCTGGAGGGCAAGCCTTTTCCGGTTTACCGCATTCCCGTACGCTCGGGGATGAGCGTGGGCATGATGCTGATCAGCGTTGAACTTCTGATGATGCTGATCATTTTGCTCTTCGTTCCCGGTGACTATGCCGGACCGTGTTTCATCGGCTTCGCGATTGGCGAGTCCCTGGGCGCTGCGGCGCTGAGAATTGCCGGCGGCATCTTCACCAAGATTGCTGACATTGGCGCCGACCTGATGAAAATCGTCTTCAAGATCAAGGAGGACGACGCGCGCAACCCGGGCGTCATTGCCGACTGCACAGGAGACAACGCCGGCGACTCGGTCGGGCCGACGGCCGATGGCTTTGAGACCTACGGCGTGACCGGCGTGGCACTGATCACCTTCATCCTGCTGGGCGTGCAAAACCCGGCCATCAAGCTCCAGTTGCTGGTCTGGATCTTCGTAATCCGCATCGTGATGTTGATAGCCGCTGCCGCTGCTTATTACATCAACGCTGTTATTGCCAAAGCGCGTTACGCGCACGCTGAGAGGATGAACTTCGAGATGCCTCTCACGACTCTCGTATGGATCACATCGTTTGCCTCAATCGGCCTCACCTACCTCGTCTCCGCCTTCATTCTCCCCGACCTTGGGGGTGATCCCACGATGTGGTGGAAGCTTTCGACGATCGTGAGCTGCGGCACCCTGGCCGGAGCGCTTATTCCCGAGCTCGTTAAGGTGTTCACCTCCACCGAGTCCCGGCACGTTAAAGAAGTAGTGGCCTCCGCGCGGGAAGGCGGAGCATCGCTCGACATCCTGTCCGGGTTCGTCGCCGGCAATTTCTCTGCCTACTACCTGGGCCTCACCATGATGGTGCTGATGGCCATCGGTTCCTGGGTCAGCCTGCGCGGGCTTGAAAGCATGATGCTGGCGGCGCCGGTGTTTGCCTTTGGCCTGGTCGCTTTCGGCTTCCTGGGCATGGGCCCCGTGACGATTGCGGTCGATTCTTACGGACCGGTCGCGGACAACGCTCAATCCGTTTACGAACTCTCCCTGATTGAACACATTCCCAACGTCGAGCAGGAAATCAAACGCGACTTCAATATTGATGTAAATTTCGAGCAGGCCAAAGAGATGCTGGAAGCCAACGATGGCGCAGGCAACACCTTCAAGGCCACGGCCAAGCCTGTGCTGATTGGCACTGCGGTGGTCGGGGCCACGACGATGATCTTTGCCACCATCATGGCTCTCACCAACGGTCTGACGGCCAATGTGGACAAGCTGTCACTGCTCCATGCGCCCTTTGTTCTGGGCCTGGTTTCCGGCGGAGCCATCATCTACTGGTTTACCGGGGCTTCAACTCAAGCCGTCACCACCGGCGCCTACCGCGCCGTGGAGTTCATTAAAGCCAACATCCGATTGGAAGGAGTGGAAAAAGCCTCGGCAAGCGACAGCAAGAAGGTTGTGGCCATCTGCACCCAGTATGCGCAGCGCGGCATGTTGAACATCTTCATCGCTGTCTTCTTCGTTACACTGGCCTTCGCTTTCCTCGATCCATTCTTTTTCATCGGCTACCTCATCTCGATCGCCATCTCGGGCCTCTACCAGGCTGTTTTCATGGCCAATGCAGGCGCCGCGTGGGACAACGCCAAAAAGATCGTCGAGGTCGAACTGAAAGAAAAAGGAACGGACCTGCACGACGCAACTGTTGTGGGCGACACGGTGGGCGACCCGTTCAAAGACACCTCTTCGGTGGCGCTGAACCCGATCATCAAGTTCACAACCCTGTTCGGACTGCTGGCTGTGGAGCTTGCGGTCAAGCTGACGGCAACCAGCGGATCGGGTCTGACGCATACGCTGGCGGCCGTGTTCTTCGCCGTTTCGTATTACTTTGTTTATCGTTCGTTCTACGGAATGCGGATTGGATCAGGCCAGAAGTCCTAGAGAGCGGGCGGAAACGCTGGGACCCGGGCCGCTGCTTACGGATCTGGTGGGAAATTCTGTGTCCGATGCAACCACGGAGTGACTTCAGCCGGCTCTGTGAAATAAGAGCCGGCTAATCTCCCTTTGCTTCATCTTTTATCTGCTTGGCCAGTTTTTCAGCCTGTTCGGCCTTCCTCACGATTTCAAGCGAGAGCACGTTTTCGCTGGATTTCTCGATATCATCCTGGAGGGATTTGGAAAGTTCTGCAAGGGCCTTGGCGTGGTCCTTCAGTTTCTTGAAGTTGAGGTCCATAAGGGCCTTCTTTTGATCCCGGGTACGCTTTGGAAAGGTCGGCGAATTGTCCGGGTAACGGTTCCCCAGCGGATTTCCGGGCACGGCTCCCTGACTCTGGCCAAATCCCTGAGCAGTCGCAACTGAAACCAGTGCTGCCAGTCCAAAACTGAAAGAGATTATTGCCATTGCGATGGCCTTTTTAATTGTCTCTTGATGCCGGCATGGCCCCCGTTTTACACGATCATCACTCCCCATAAACTTTCATCCCTTCCCGGCTCGGCATCGCAGAGCCGGACAAAAATCTGCAGTTAAAGCTTAATTCCATTTTAAACACCGCCTGTCCAACATACAATTCAGATTGAAGTGACTGCCGGCAGACCTCTCTGTTCTTCCCCCAGAGTTACTGGGCCATGGCAACAGGATGAGTCCAGATTTCCACTTATCTTTATCCCAAAATGCACTTCCGATTCGCAAGGTTATCTCAAGCACCTTCGTCCCCTGCCGATAAGTAAAGAGGTGAGCAACCAGTTTGGCTTGAAGAATTCCAATGCCCGCGCAATAGAACCAGGACCCGAGAAAGATCCATTCAGGCAGACCATCAATCCGCAGGGTGTGACCAGAGCACTCCAAACCAGATAGCAGGGCAATACGGAGGCACGATTTGTGGGGAAAAAAAGAAGCAGTCGTTGAATACAAAGCTCGGCAAAGTGAGCGGATCACTCTGGCCTTGCCCATCCAGTTGACGGGAAGGAATCTCTTCGGCGATGTGTTCCGTTTTGATGGATGGACAGAAGTTGTCAGCGAGAACGGTGCACGCATTCGGGTGACACAGAACCTCTCGCCAGATCAGGAAGTTACTGTCCGCTGCGTGGAAACCGGCCATGAAGCCGCAGCGCGTGTTGTCGACCGCGTCGGCGGCAGATCAAAACAGAGCGTTTACGGAATCATGTTGCTGAGCCCGGAAGCGCCTCCCTGGGGCATCACGTTTCCTCACAGGGGCGATTCGGTCGGCGCCGTGGG
>JAJXZM010000314.1 GCA_021780055.1 Acidobacteriota bacterium | reverse complement strand
GGGTGATGACCAGCGCGGTGGCGGAAGGCGGACGCAGCCTGGGCTGGGTGCAGCGCTCGTTCATCGAGGCCGGCAAGACAGGCACGCAATTCGACAACTACGGCGGCCCGGAGGTCCTTGTTCAGGAGGACGCCCCACGCCCCCATATCGACGTCAACGAAGTGCTGGTGCAGGTTCATGCGGCTGCGATCAATCCGGTGGACTGGAAGGTTCGCGAAGGACAACTGAAGGCATCGCTCCCTCACACGTTTCCGCTGGTGCTTGGCTGGGATGTTTCGGGAGTGGTCGCGCAGATCGGCTCCGGTGTGGGGCGACTCAAGGTGGGCGACGAGGTGTTCAGCCGTCCCGACATTTTGAGAGATGGAGCCTATGCCGAGTTTGTTGCCATACGGGAATCGGAGGTGGTGCTGAAGCCGCGGTCGGTTGACCACGTCCACGCGGCCGCGTTGCCTCTGGCTGGCCTGACTGCGTGGCAAGCCCTTTTCGATGTGGCAGGACTGGTATCAGGCCAGCGGATATTGATCCATGGCGCCGCAGGCGGTGTGGGGCATCTGGCTGTGCAACTGGCAAGAAACCGGGGCGCGCAGGTGATCGGGACCGCATCGGCGACCAATCATGATTTTCTCCGAAAACTGAGAATAGACGAGGTGATCGACTATTGGACCGTCCGTTTTGAGGACGTGGTCCGGGACGTAGACGTGGTGCTGGATACGATTGGCGGGGCGGTGCAGGAGCGATCGATGAAAGTGCTGAAGCCGGGTGGAATCTTGGTCTCGACCGTGAGTGCGCCCAGCGTCGGATCGGCGGATGAGCATCGGGTGCGGCACGCTTTGGTGGTCATGCAGCCGAACGCGATCCAGTTGACGGAGATTGCCAGGATGGTCGACGCGGGAAAACTTGGGGTTTGCGTTGAGACGATCCTGCCGTTGTCGGATGCGGCTGGCGCCCAGGAGCTCAACCGTCGGGGCCACACAAGAGGGAAGATCGTGCTGCAGGTGGTTGAGCAATCGGATCGCTGATAGGAACCAGTCATCATGGGCGTCACATTCCAGGATTATTACGAAACGCTTGGGGTTGCCCGTGATGTTTCGCAGGAGGACCTCAAACAGGCATTTCGAAAGCTCGCGCGCCTATATCATCCCGATGTCGCAAAGAACAAGGTGTCGGGGGAGGCGAAATTCAAGGCGATCAACGAGGCCTACGAAGTCCTGAGCGATCCGGCGAAGCGGCGGCGTTACGACGAACTTGGGGCGAACTGGGAGGATGTTGGTGCGGCTCAGACCGGAAGCCGCAGCGATCATCGCGGCGGCAGTCGCTCTGCGGCGGGGGGGCCGGACTTTGAATTCAGCGGAACCGGGTTCAGCGATTTCTTCGAGTCGTTCTTCGGTGGGGAGCGCGAACGCTTCGGAGGGTATCGGCGACCGGCCTGGAGCGCGAATGGGCACCAGGAAATCGCGCACCAGGGCAGTGACATTGAGGCGGACATCATGGTCACTTTGGAGGAAGCGCTGCGTGGGGCCCTTCGCAAAGTGACCCTACGACGGCCGGGAGAGAACGGTGCACCGGACCGGATGAACACCTATCAGGTCCGCATCCCCTCCGGCGTACGGGAAGGCCAGCGCATCCGGCTCGCGGGTCAGGGCGGCAGCGGAGTGGCTGGCGGCGGGGCAGGGGATCTTTTTCTGAGGGTGCGGCTCGCCAGCCATCCGGAATTCAGCGTTTTGGGCAGTGACCTGTATTACGATCTGATCCTGGCGCCCTGGGAAACCGTGCTGGGAGTGACGGCAATGATTCCCACACTCGATGGAACGACCTCACTGCGGGTACCTGCGGGCACCGCAGCCGGTTGCCAGCTTCGTTTACGGGGGATGGGCCTGCCTAGGGCGAACCTCAGTCGCGGCGATCTTTTTGCCACCGTTCAAATTCATGCACCTGTTTTGGTTTCTGCAGACGAGCGTTCCCTTTGGGAGCAACTCGCCCGCATCTCCCCCTTCAAGCCGAGGAATGCATCATGAACGAGTCGGATTGCCCTGAAAGATATTCGCTGGCGCTGATTCCGTTGCCTGATAGCAGCCACTCGACGTACACGCTTGAGGAAACGGCCCGGCTTGCCGGGGTGCCTCCTGACAGGCTCCGCTATTACTGTCGGCTCGGCCTGTTTGGCTCGAAGCGTGAGAAACTGAAGGCCGAATTGATCTTCGACAACGATGCTCTCTACGAACTGCGCCGTATCGAGCTCTTCCGCCGGAGTCATGGATTCAGCCGGAAAACGCTCAGGTTGATTTGCGGCCTTTGGCAGGAGATTGAGGATCTCCAGGCGGAGCTCCGCTTTCTGCGCACTCGTTGAACCCACGCCCCGCGGCTGACGAAAATAAGGGGAGCGACCACCATGATGAGAAGTGAACCAGAGCCGGACGAGAGGATCGCGTGCCGACGCGGGGGTGGAGGCATGCTGGCAATGCCCCATATCATCGGAGCCAGCCTTGGACTACTCTCGCGTCGTCGCTGGAATGAGTACGCAGGAGCCATTGGAACGGGTCACAAACGAACCGATAGCCTGGGAGGTATTCCCGGTGACCAACATTGTTCCCACACGTTTATGAATAGAACGATATCATTGGTGCTGCTGACCGTAGGGGTGATTCTGATTATTTACGGCGTCTCGGCGTCGAACTCGATCGGCTCGGGTTTTTCGAGACTGTTTACGGGAATGCCGACCGATGCGACGGTCTGGCTTATGGTGGGCGGCGTCATCGCTGCGGTGGTGGGCATTGTCGGCCTGCTGAGCCGGAAGTCCTGATTCAGGCCGTCTCCATGCAAACCTACTCCAACCTATTCCTGATTGGCGCGGTCGTTGCCGGGATCCTGAGATCAGGCGTCATCTTAGGAAACGAAACGGCCCAGGTCGCGAGGGTTCTTCTGTTCGCCTTCCTCGTGGCATTCGCGATTGCGCAGATCGGCAAAACGAGCCCGAGCCTATGAACAGTAGCGACGCCGGGGCGATGCGTACGATTCAACCGAGCGTAAGTGTCCAACTTGGACACTTACCCAAAACTGGGCGTCGGACGCGACATAAAGCAGGGGGCGATCGGCTTGATTGGGCGAGGTTTCCGGCCTCCCCGTACGGGCTTCACCCCATATGCGAATCTGGCACGCAAGGCTATTTTGTACGCTCAGTTCAGAGGAATGTCACCAGATCAGCTTCCAGCCTTTCAACGAAGGACCCATCCAATGAAAAGTATTCGAAATTCTGCATTTTCACTCCTGGCGGTTTTAGTGACCATTGCCTGCGTTCAGGTACGAGCCGACTCCATGGCGACAATTGCCATAACGCCGGCCACGGGCGCTGTGACGCTGGTCCCCCGCTGGGGCATTGGTGGTAGTCTGACAGGATTTCAATTCATGGCGCAGGACTTGTCGCTGGGTGGAGGGGCCACCCAGTTTTATTCGATCAAGGGCACTCCGATACCGGCGGGTGGCGACATTGCAGCGTTCACGATTTACATTGCGGGTTCTGGCGCCGCGACCAACCACGCGGACATTGGAAGCAAGCTCACGCCGAATGCCTACTCGGCCCTGACATCGGCAGATCCGGACATTGGATACGGTGCCGTCAATTTCTATCTGATCCACCACAAGACAACCGGAGACTATTTCACGGTCATCGTCCCAAGTTCTGGCACCGCGTCGGCTGTCACGGATCTGAAGCCCATGGATGGACCTGGCGGTCCTGGAACGCTGGGCACAAGCGGCTATTTTGGCCTCACCTTTGCAGCCGCCAATCTGAGCTACGGTCTCAACATGTTCTATTATCTCCGCACCGACTCAGTGACGGGGAACACCAAATTTGGCACGCTGGATCCGGCGTTGCTGGGCACCTCGAGCGACAAATTCGATTTGGGCATGAGCGGCTTTAACGCCCTGGCATTTACCGGAACCGACGTCGGATTCGGAACGGATAAAATGTACTACCTCCGTTTGGATCCTGTCACAGGATTCACGATACTTGGAATGCTGGACCCGGTTGCGGGGCGGGTCTCGGATGTCGCGAATCTCGGCAGTGTCTACTCGACGCTGACTTTCGTGCCGGGCGATGTGGGATTTGGTTCCAGCGAATTTTACACGACGGGGGCGGTCAACACGACTTGGCAGTCTGTGAGTTTCGCGGCGATTGCGGACCGTGCGATCAGCGCGGGGTCGTTTGCGGTCTCGCCCTCAGCCAGCTCTGGTCTGCCCATCACATTGAAGGTGGTTTCAGGGTCCACGGGTGCCGCGTCGATCAGCGGACCTGTGGCGGGAGTGTTCACCGTCACGCCGACTGCACCTGGTGTCATTACTTTGCAGGCCACGCAGGTTGGCCAGCTCGCCCCGATTGCATACGAATATAATATGCTGAGGCAGAGCTTCACGGCCACAGGCACCACGCTGCTTGGGATCACGACGCAACCGATTTCGCATAGTGCGGTCATCGGAACGAACACGACGGTTTCGGTGGCGGCCGCCGGCACCAGCACCTTGGCATACCAATGGCGCAAAGGGGGTGCCGACATCACGGGCAATGCCTCGGCGACGACGGCAACACTTACGCTGCCCAACGTGCAGACAACCGATGCGGGCAGCTACGACGTCGTAATTTCCAACGCATCGGGATCAATTTTGAGCGACAGTGTTCTTCTCACTGTGGTCAATGCCGCCCCGATCATCACGAACTCGCCTCTGACGGCGGCGGGCACGGTCGGCACACCGTTTAGTTTCACGATCACGGCCTCGGGCTCGCCCTCAAGCTATACGGCGAGTCCGCTACCCGCAGGGCTTGCGCTGAATGGAACCACGGGAGCGATCACGGGCACGCCGACCACGGTTGGAACCACGTCGGTGCTGCTGGGCGCGACCAACGCGACGGGCACGGGGAACGCCACCCTGACGATCACCGTGGCAGCTGCTGGAGTTGCCCCGATCATCACGAACTCGCCGCTGACGGCGGCGGGCACGGTCGGCACACCGTTTAGTTTCAC
>JAJXZM010000582.1 GCA_021780055.1 Acidobacteriota bacterium | reverse complement strand
GCGCATGACGCACGGGCTGCAAGTACAGTTGTCCTACACCTACTCGAAGACGATGACGGACGCCATCGGCTATTACGGGCAGGGTGGCGGACAGGCCGCATCGAATTCCGCTTACTTCCAGAACCTCTATAACAAGGCGTCAGAGTGGGGTCCGTCCTACTTTGACAACACCCATTCCTTCGTCGCCTCGTACACGTACCAGTTGCCTATCGGCTCGGGGAAGACGTATGGCAACAACTGGAGCCCTGTGACGAACACACTGCTGGGCGGATGGGAACTCTCGGGCATCGTTACCGCTCACACGGGCTACCCGATTACTGTTCAGGGTCCTGACAACTCAGGAACCAAGAGTCGTGGCGCCAAGGCAAACTGCACCGCTCCCGTCAGTTACCCGTACGGGGTCGGGCCTGGCACCACCTGGTTCAGCACTGGATCCTTCGCCCAGGCGCCTGTCGGGACGTTTGGCACTTGCGCGAATGGGACGGTGCGCGGACCTGGGCTGACTGGTTGGGATTTGGGAGTGATGAAAAACTTCCATTTCACAGAGTCAAAGTACCTCCAGTTCCGGAGCGAGTTCCTCAATTTCACGAACAGTCCGGTGTTCCTGGCTCCGAACCGCAGTGTGACCAGTACTCAGTTCGGCCAGGTCCTCAGCTCACAGGGTGAACGTAACATCCAGTTCGCTCTGAAGTTCTACTTCTAACCCGCCGCGGCATCACGCCTCTTGCGGGATATGGAAAGGCCCGCAAGGGGCGTGACCGCACGGATGCATGCACTTATCACCCACCTTTAGGGATCTCCATTGGCAGGCTGTCGGCAGCGAACTTCTTTCCCGTGCAATGTGCCCCCGCCAAAAAGTCTCCGACCCAAAGAGATTCTGGTGAGTCAGCTGCTCTGGATTCGCAAAGCAGCCGGCACCATGTTGAGTTAGAATACCGCCCATGAATCGCAGAACCTTTCTGGGAGTGGCGGCGGCCATTGCTGCTGGGGGCACGGACGTGAGCGCCAGGAGCGCGCCCATGCCGATTATTGACACGCATATTCACCTGTTCGACCCGAGGCGGCCGCGAGGGATACCGTGGCCGCCGAAGAATGACGCCAAGCTCTACAAGCCCGCACTGCCGGAGCGCTACCTGAAGGTGACGCAGGGCCTGGGCGTTGTGGGCGCGATTGAAGTGGAATGCAGCCCCTGGCTGGAGGACAACCAGTGGGTGCTGGATGTCGCAGCCAAAGCTCCCGTGATTGTCGGGACGGTCGGTGACCTGGAGCCCGAGAAGCCTGACTTTCGTAAGCAACTGGAGCGCTTCCATCGCAACCCGTTGTTCCGCGGCATTCGCTGCGGCAATTTGTGGGGCCGGAACATCAGCCGGCAGCTTGGGAATCCCGATTTCGTTCACGGTCTCAAAGAGCTTGCCCAGGCCGGTCTCGAAATGGATACCGCCAATCCCGATCCGGAACTGATCGCGGCGGTCGTCCGGCTGACGGACCTGGTTCCCAACCTGCGAGTGGTGATCGACCACCTGCCGCAAATGAAGGAACTTGCCGACGCGAAGTTGCAGAAAGACCTCGAAGCAAATCTTCACGAGCTTGGGAAACGGCCGCAGGTTTATGTAAAGGTTTCGGAAGTGCTGCGCCGCGTTAACGGCCGGCTGCTGCAGGACCTTGATTTCTATAAGCTCACGCTCGACCGGCAGTGGGACATCTTTGGCGAAGACCGCCTGATCTACGGAAGCGACTGGCCCAACAGCGACCACATTGAAAAGTTCCCGCAGGAACTGGCTTTGGTTCGCCAGTATTTCCTTGGCAAGGGCAGAAGAGCATCCGAAAAGTTTTTCTGGAAAAATTCCGTCGCCGCCTACCGCTGGATCAAGCGCGACGCCGGACAGCCCGATCCCGGCAAGGCCTAGCCAGTCCCACTGTTCCTGCTTCCCATGCGGCCGTTTGTGGCATATACTTGCCGCCTTACGGATTGGACTGAATTTCGTCACCCTGCAGAGTCAACTTAATTTGGAGCACAACATGGAGCGAACCTCTCGCGGTCTGGTTGCAATGGTTGTCATGGTGGTGGCAGCGGCCCTGCCGTTGTGCGCCGCCGAGCGCTATCACGTGATCGTCGAGCGCAACGTTCCCGCCACCATGCGCGACGGCGTTGTGCTGTACGCGGATATTTACCGGCCTGACGCGCCGGGCAAGTTCCCGGTGATTCTGGAGCGTACGCCTTACAACAAGGACGGCAGCCTCGACTTCGGCATGAGGGCGGCCCAACGCGGCTACGTGGCCATCACCCAGGACGTGCGCGGGCGTTACACTTCGCAAGGCGAGTGGTATCCCTTCAAGTACGAATCGCAGGATGGCTACGACACCGTGGAATGGGCGGCCAAGTTGCCCTATTCGGACGGCAAGGTGGGGATGGTGGGCGGCTCTTACGTGGGTGCCACGCAGATGCTCTGCGCCATTGCCCATCCGCCGCACCTGGCGGGAATCTTTCCGTATGTGACCGCTTCGAATTACCAGAATGGCTGGACTTATCAGGGCGGTGCGTTCGAGCAATGGTTCAATGAGTCGTGGACTTCGGGCCTGGCGCAGGATACCCTGAACAGCAAGGTCCGGGCAGCCACCAATGCCCGCGAGGGAATGTGGACGCTGCCGCTCAGCCGGTACCCACTCTACACCTTTGATTCAGCCTCACCCTGGCCGACGGACCTGGGTGCCCTGGCGCCATACTTTCTCGACTGGCTCAAGCACCCCGCGCTCGATGACTACTGGAAGCCTTGGGCGATTGAATTGCACTACCCGGACATCAAGGTCCCGGCATACATCGTTGCCGCGTGGTATGACATTTTCCAGGGTGGGTCGCTCAAAAACTATGAGGGCATCCGTGCCCACGGCGGCACCGAGGCCGCGCGCAACGAAACGCGCCTGATGGTGGTGATCGGCGGCCACGCCGGCAGCGGAAGAAAGATCGGTGAAGTGGATTTTGGTCCGCAGGCTGACTTCAACATGGACGACATCGAGTTGCGCTGGTACGACCACCTGTTGAAGGGCATCGACAACGGAATTGAAAAAGAAAAGCCGGTCAGGATTTTTGTTCTGGGCGAAGACAAGTGGCGCGAGGAAGACAGCTGGCCGCTGGCTCGCGCAAAGGACACGGATTACTATCTCCACTCCGATGGCAACGCAAACCTGCTGACCGGCAACGGAAGCCTATCGACTGAAGCGCCGCAGTCGGAGCCGAGCGACCACTACGTCTATGATCCTGCAGACCCGGTGCCCACGCTTGGCGGGCCGCTCTGCTGCGCCCCCTCCCACCTGATGCCGGGGCCCGTCGATCAGCGTCCCGATGAAGCCCGCCCGGACGTGCTGACCTTCACCACGCCTGCCTTCAAGCATGATTTTGAAGTTACGGGGCACGTGAAACTGGTGCTCTACGCCAGCTCGTCGGCTGTCGATACCGACTTTACCGGAAAGCTGGTGGACGTGTGGCCCAACGGGTTTGCGCAAAACCTGACCGAAGGCATCC
This sequence comes from Acidobacteriota bacterium, assembly GCA_021780055.1. Next base: position 1,496 of record JAJXZM010000582.1, on the reverse strand, counting down.
TCCGCGCCCGCTACCGCGACTCGCAAGAGAAGGCCGAATTCATGAATCCCGGTCAGGTGTATAAATTCACGATTGACCTCTGGTCAACCAGCAACGTCTTCAAGGCGGGGCACAAGCTGCGATTGGATATTTCCAGCAGCAATTTCCCCCGCTTTGACCGCAACCCCAACACCGGCGCCGACCCGGAAAGCGCAACGCGCGGGGTAAAGGCCACCAACGTGATCTATCACGACAGCACGCATCCGTCCGTGCTGGTGCTGCCGGTGGTGCCTCGCTGAGGATGACGGCGCGACCGTTGCAAAATCACTTTCCTGCCAGCCTGCCGGATGTATAATGGCGGGCTACAAAATACGCGATCGGATCAGCAGAATGAGGGAGGTTACTATGCGAGCGCGTGCCACACTTATTTTCCTTTCTTTACTAATTGGAGCAACTCCAATCTTTGCAGCACAGTCGGCGCGAACGGGCCCGAAGCCCCTTCGCATAAATCTTTCGGAGGGCTGGCATCTTCAGTCTTCCGCGCGCGTGTCCCAGCAGGGAAGCGCCATCTCCGAGGACAGCTTCAAGCCGTCCGGGTGGTACGCCACCGACGTTCCTTCCACCGTTCTTGCCGCGCTGGTCCGGAACAACGTCTATCGTGATCCCTACTTTGGGATGAATCTGCGCAAGATTCCGGGAACCACGTACCCCATCGGCACGAATTTTTCGAACCTGCCCATGCCGGACGACAGTCCGTTCAATGTTCCCTGGTGGTACCGGACCAGTTTCCATTTGCCCGCAACGTTTGAGGGCAAGCAGATCTGGCTGCACTTTGGAGGCATCAATTATTACGCGACCATCTGGCTGAACGGACACGAGATCGCCGGGCCCGACAAGGTGGTTGGCATGTGGCGCACCTATGACTTCAATGTCACGGCTGCTGCGCGCCCCGGCAAAATGAATTCGCTTGCCGTCGAAGTTGCTGCGCCGAAGGCCGACGACCTTGGCATCACCTTCGTGGACTGGAATCCGGCCCCTCCCGACAAAGACATGGGACTGTGGCGGAGCGTTTCCATTACGGCCACCGGCCCCGTGGCGCTGCGGTATCCGCAGGTGGTTACCAACTTCGATCTGCCGAACCTGGAGGTTGCTCACCTGACCGTCCGGGCGGAACTCCAGAACGCGACGGACCATGCCGTCCGCGGCGTTTTGAAGGGCAGCATCGGAGAAGTCAAATTCCAGCAGGAAGTGGAACTGCAGCCTAACGAGACACGCGACGTCGAATTCCTGCCCAGCCAATTTTCCCAGCTTAATTTCCACCATCCCCGGCTGTGGTGGCCCTGGCAGATGGGCCCGCAGAATCTCCATCAGCTTTCGATGGAATTTGAGATCGGCGGCAAGGTATCCGACACCAAGACCAGCGAGTTTGGTATTCGCGAGATTACTTCCAGGCTGAACGAGCACGGCTACCAGGAATTCAGCGTGAACGGCAAGCCCATCCTGATCCTCGGCGCGGG
>JAJXZM010000494.1 GCA_021780055.1 Acidobacteriota bacterium | reverse complement strand
GTAGATGTATTGCCAGTCGGGGGTGGTGAGGCTGATCATGGCCTTCGTTCCGCCCTCGTTGAAGATGGGCACAAGCTCCGAAACCACAAAATCGTCAAACGGCTGAGGCTTAAAACCGGGATGCCAAAAGCGGGCCAGGCTCTCGCGGCTGAAGGGAGAGTTGCCGCCCGCGGCGAGATCCAGCACGGTGGAGAAAAGGTCGCGCGTGCGGACTATGTGCTGGACCCGCACACCTTGCGGCACTCCCGGTCCGGCAATGATGAGCGGGACGTGCAGCGCTTCGCGATAAAGATTGTAGCCGTGGCTGTAGTAACCCTGCTCGCCAAATTCTTCACCGTGGTCGGAAGTCACGATGACAATCGTGTTGCGGCCCTCGGGAGAGGCGCGAAGGCGGTCGAGCAGGCGGCCCACCTGGGCATCAAGGTACGCCAGGCAGTTGTCATACGCGCCCATCAAGCGGACTCCGTCGCTTGCGGTGATTCCCTTCGGCGGTCCCGGCTTTTGCAGATCGTCGAACAGCCGGTGGACCGTGCCGGCTGAAACCTTGCCGAAGCGCTGGTCGTAAGGCGGCTCGGTAAGATACGGCACGTGGACGTCAAAGTAATTGAGGAAGAGGAAATAGGGCTGCTGCGGGCCCTGCTGGAGCCAGCGGAAAACCTTATCGTCCATTTCGCCCGCGGTCTGTCGCTCAAGATAATCAAAGCGGCAAAAATGCTGGTAAAAGGGCTGGACAATCGCCGTGCCCGCTAGCGTCGCAGTCAGATTGTGCCGGAACGAATCACTGGCGTCCACGTAGGTTTCGAAGCCCCGGCCAATGCCCCACCCCCGCTGGCAATAATCGAAATTCCCAACGAAGCCGGCGGTGGTGTATCCGCGGGAACGGAGAATTTCCGCCAGCGTGCGCGGGCCCGCCGGAAGCGGCAACCACCAGTCCGCTCCATTCTGGTGCGGCAGCAGCCCGGTGAACATGGAGGCGTGCGAGGCCAGAGTCCAGGAAGCGGGCGCGATGGCGTTTTCAAACAGCACGCCCCGGCCGGCCAGCCGGTCAAGGTTCGGAGTGGTCGGGCGCGAGTAGCCGTAGGACGAAAGATGGTCGGCACGAACCGTATCGAGAACAATAAAGACGATGTTGGGGGGCTGCGAACGGTCATCGGAGGCCGCCCGCAATCGTGTGGGCCCCGGAAAAGGCCTGATCAGAAAGTATCCCACCCCGCAAAGCGCCAGCACACCGGCCAGCGCCAGGCCGCGGGAGATGAATCGCACCAAAGGGAAACGAACCAGGCCGGAGAGAGCCGAAACGGGTTTCCGCAACAACCAGACAAGCGCCAGCGCCACGGCAAACGCCGCCACAAAACACGCCAGCGGAACGAGTACGTCTTCGCCAAACGCAAATTCCTTGATAACGATCCGCTCGTGAAGCCAGCGCAGGCGCATGGCCACAAACACGGCTGCGGCAGCGACATCAGCCGCCACAAAAGCTGCGGTCCGGAATTTCCCGGGTCTTCGCGCGGCCAGCCATCCCAGCGCCAGACCCCACAGCGCAAAACAGAACATATCCAACAATGGGGCCAGGAACCATTCCACGGCGCCGATGTCAGGGACCAGCAGGGCCGGAACGCGAGGCGAGGTGCGCAGCAGGGCGGCTTCAAACACGCCGAGCAGAAGCCCGGCAAGCGCGCTGAATGCCACGAACCGGGCAATCATCTCCCTGCGCCCGCTGCCGACTTCAATCGGGGCTGTTCGGGAGTCTGTCACTGGGTCCCGCCCATTGTTTTCGCCATGCTTTTAGAGTAGCAGGGTTGATGCCAGCCGGAAACACCGCGCCGGCGGGCAAAATTGGTGGTATCGGCCACCAGGGAACAAAACTGGATGGCCGACACGTGCCAGGGGCATCCCTTCGGATGGTTCCAGTAGAAAAAATCCAGGGAAACAGGGACTTACTGGAGGGCGAGATATTTTTTGAGTTCTTCAGGCGTGAAACCGACCATCTCCGGCTCCAGAGAAATCTCCATGCCGGTGCGGGCGTGGACCGTGCGCCGGACAAAGCCGGCCAGCGTAAGAACATCGCGGGCGGTTGCGCCGCCGTCATTGAGCAGCACCAGCGGCTGGGCCTGATTCACGCGCGCGCCGCCCTCGCAGTGCCCTTTGAGCCCGCAGATCTCAATCAGGAACGCGGTGGGGATTTTCACCGGTCCGGCGGCGTCCGAGCGTTTGCGAATCTCCTCCAGGCGGTCGCATTCGGAGGTTGAAAAGTTGCGTTGGAGGCTTGCGCGCAGGGTTTCAAACTCCGTTTCGTTCAGCACCAGGTTCTTGAAAAAGGAACCGGCGTTTCCGCCTTTCTCCTCGCGCGGAAAGGGGAATTTGCGGTCGCGGATCTCGATGATGGCGTCGCGCACCTGCCGGATGGAAGGTTCGCCAACCCCGCGCTCGCTGAAATAATTGCGCACGTCGGGGTAGCGGAGGTCCGGCCGGCCGCGCCGGGCAAGCGCCAGCTCGATTTGCAGGATGATGAATTGACCTCTTGCGCTGGTGTTGAATATGCTTTTCCGGTAGCCGAAGCCACACTCGCCGCCGTTGAGCTTCAGAACGTTGCCGGTGCCGGCTTCCATAACGGTCGCGCCCTGGAAGACGTCGCTGATCTGCTGCCCGTAGGCCCCGATATTCTGAACAATCGCCGCGCCGGCCTGCCCGGGAATGTGCGAGAGGTTTTCAATGCCCCAGAGCTTTTCCTCGACGGCCCGGCTGACCACGTCGTCCCATATCTCGCCCGCTTCAACCCGCAGCGTAACTCTTTCAGGTTGCGCCGCATCAATCGCGATGCCACGCGGCACAGGATGAATCACCAGGCCCGGAAAACCGCTGTCGCTGACCAGGATGTTGCTGCCGCCGCCCAGCACAAAGATCTCCAGGCGTTCATCGCGCGCAAACCTGAGCGCCGCAAGAAAATCTTCGCGCGTGGCCGCGCTGGCAAAAAAGCGGGCGGACCCTCCCACTTTGAAAGTGGTGAAGGGCTTGAGCGGCTGATCGCGTCTGATCTCGAAACGGGTCATGCCCTAGTGTAGCGCCTGAAGGCCGACGGAGTCACTGCACGTGCCGCTCGCGGCCCTCCCAGAACGGCTCCCGCAGCACTTTTTTCAGGATCTTGCCCGTGCCGCCCTTGGGCAGGCTTGGGAGGAAGTCCACCGACTTGGGAACTTTGAAACCGGCCAGGTGATTGCGGCAGTGGTCGAGAATTTCGGTATCGGCCGCGGCCTCCCCCGCCCTCAGCACCACAAGTGCTTTGGGAACTTCGCCCCACTTGTCGTCCGGCACGGAAATCACCGCGCATTCCAGCACCGCCGGGTGCGCGCTGAGGACACGTTCAATCTCAGCCGAGGCAATGTTCTCGCCGCCGCTCAGAATCATGTCCTTGGCGCGATCGACAATCAGGATGTAGCCTTCTTCATCGATGGTGGCCAGATCGCCGGTGTAGAACCAGTCGTCGCGGATTGCGCGCTCGGTGGCTTCAGGCTGCTTCCAGTAGCCGGCCATCACAACGTCACTGCGAACAATCACTTCGCCCACTTCCTGGCCGTCGGGCTTCACATCGTTGCCATGTATATCCACCACCCGAATTTCCACGCCAGCAAGCGCGCATCCGGCGGTGGCCTTGCGGCGGTCCTGGACCTCCTGCGGGGCATTGGCCAAATGTTGTTTGATATTGGCTACAGCGATCACCGGAGATGTTTCCGTCAGGCCGTAACCACCCCTGGCCACGCAACCGGGCATTTTTTCCTCAATCTCGCGGACCAGCGCCGTGCTGCAGGGTGCTCCGCCAACGAACATGATTTTGACACTCGAGACATCGTAGCGCGGAAAATCCGGGTGATTGAGCATCGCCGTGATCATGGTGGGAACCATCTGGATCTGCGTTACGCGCTCGGCCTGGACCAGTTGGAGCACGGCCAGCGGATCAAACTTCCTGATGATCACATGCCGCCCGCCCAGCAACGTCAACATATGCGGCGATCCCCAACTGTTGACGTGAAACAACGGGACCGTGTAAATCCCCACCTCCTTGTCGGCTTCGTGCTCCACCTGAAGCCTGTAAAGAGCATGCAGGTAGAGATTGCGATGGGTCAGCATCACGCCCTTGGGGTAGGCCGTGGTTCCGCTGGTGTAGAAAAGCTCCGCGACCGAATTTTCATCAATCGTGCGGTAATCGATATGCGCCGGCTCTACCGCTGCCAACAGTTCGTCATATGTTCCGGGATGAGCCCACTCGGGCGCGCTGCCGCGCAACGCAACAAAGTGCCTGACCGATGGAGTGCCCGGGCGCAGCTTTTCAATCAGCGGCAGGAATTCGGGATCGAAAAAGAGCACCGTGGGCGCGGCATCGTTCAGGATGTAGGTCAATTCCTCCGCGCTCAGCCGGATGTTGAGCGGCAGCAGGACAGCGCTCAGTTGAGGGACCCCGAAATAGGCCTCCAGCAGACGATGGCAGTTGAAACTCAGGAAGGCAACCACATCGCCTTTCTTAATCCCCAGCCGCAGCAGCGCCGCCGAAAGCCGGTCGCAGCGCTCGTCAAACTGGCGATAAGTAAATCTCAGGTCTTCGCAGACCACGCCGACTTTGCAGCCAAAGGTTCGCGCGGCGTGGCGCTTGAGACGGACTGGCGTGAGAGGAAGAATCATGCTTGCCCCTTGCTCTTACGAAAGCTCGGGTCTTACAACGGCCGGCGAATCTTGTGGGGACCCGAGCCGCCCCACGATGAACCAGTATGCCAGCAGTCCGCTGACCAGCAGCAGCGGCCCCAGCACGAATCCTGCAACAAACGATCCTGTCCATGCAATGAGGAAACCGGTGATCAGTGGCGCGGTAATGCCTCCGATGTTTCCCGCAGAGTTCAGAAAACCTGTCCAGACGCCAACCTCGTCATGGGGCGCGCAGGATTGCAGGATCACTAACTGGTTGGCAGTGGAAAGTCCGACCAGGCCGGCGCCGACGATCAGGCCAATGGCCACGCTGGCGCTTTGGGTGATCGCCGCGGG
>JAJXZM010000233.1 GCA_021780055.1 Acidobacteriota bacterium | reverse complement strand
ACTCAGTGTAGGATTGAGTGGCAGACCGCGATGGCCCGGCCGATGAATGACCCATAACTGGCGTTCCCGGCATATGAGGCCGCGATATGCCCCCAAGATTGCCAATCACTTACGTCTGGCAGCCTTCGTTATTCCCGTAGGGTCCAACTCCCCTCGAATCACTGGGTTCGTCGAAGACTGCCAAGGGCTATGAACCAACGGCATCCTTCGTAGGGATGCAGACCCTGGTCGGCGATGCTTGAGCGGATCTAGAACTGCACGCGCAGGCACCCTTAGACCCAAATCCGGTGGCTGCGTGAAGGAAGAGTGCCAGTGAAGGCATCATTCCAGAAGCAAATCGAAATGACGCGGTTTCTTGAAACCTGGCAATTTGGGTTCAACCTTGGCGGGCTTCCCCAATCAACAAGTTATGAAATCCGTTTCACAAGACACCATCACTTGACATATCCCCTAGCGGTAGGGCATAATTCTGGGCATGGGTAACCAAATCAGACAAGTTCATGAAGCGGCTCGCCTCCTCGGTAGGCGAGGCGGTACCAAAACCCTTGAGAAGTACGGTCGTGACCAAATGAAGCAATGGGGAAAGCTCGGGGCAGAGTTTGGCAAACTAGGCGGGCGTCCAGCTAAACCTTGGGACCAACTCAGTGAAGGCGGAAAGTCCGCTCGGAGACACCGGGAAGCAAAAATAGCCCAGGGAGGGCAGTGACATGGTGTATATGCGGGTGACTTGTGAGGCTCGTGGTACATGCAACAAGAAGGGCCCAAACAAGACTTGTACCAAGTGCGGGAAACAACCCATCGGGGGAATTTGGTGGATTCGTTTTAGATTTGGTGGTCGAATGATTCACTGCTCCAGCCGAAGCACCAGCAAGACGGTGGCGCGGGAAGCCGAAAAACAGCTTTGCAGGCAGCTTGAAGAAACTTGGAATCAGATCACCCGTCGTTCCCTGCCCCCTACCTTTGAGAAGGCTGCTCATTCCTGGCTTGAAGCAACCAAGCCCCATCTGTCAGAACGAACTAAGGCTATCTATGGCGACGCAGTCCGCCTTCATCTTAAACCAGCCCTTGGGTCACTCTTGCTCTGCGATATTGACGCGCGCCGCATCGCGTCCTATCAGGCACGGCGCAAGTCTGAAAAAGCGTCAGCAAGAACACTCAACAAGGAACTTCAGGTCTTGCGGCAAATCTTGAAGAAGTACAAGCTGTGGGCCAGTCTGCAAGGTGATGTGAAGTTTGAACGTGAACAAGACGAAGTCGGAAGGGCTCTTTCGCGGGAAGACGAAACCCGACTTTTGAAAGCTTGCGCTGCGAATCCCCTTCTGCGTACCGTGGTCGTGCTAGCCCTGAATACCGCGCTGCGGAAAAGTGAAATTCGGTTACTGCATTGGGGACAGATTGATCTGTTCAAACGAACCTTGACTGTCGGCAAGAGTAAGACTGAAGGCGGAAGCGGACGGCCTATTCCACTGAACGCTTTGGCGTATGCGGCCTTGGTGAAGTGGGCAGGCCGGTTCCCGGAGTCCAAACCAGAGCATTATGTTTTCCCCGCGTGTGAGGATGCACGAATTGACACTCAGCATCCTGGCCAAAGCAAGATTGACCCGTTACGGCCGATTATATCTTGGAGAACTGCGTGGCGAACGGCCACGCAAACCGTCAAGTGCCCTAAATGTGGCCAGCAGCAGCATCCTGCGGAGTATTGCGGCAATCCCGAATGCATAGCCGACATTTCCGACCTAAGGAGCCCCTTGGCCGGCCTGCGCTTCCATGACCTCCGGCACACCTGCATCACCAAGCTGGCGGAAGGCCAAGCAAGTGAGCAAACCATCATGGCGATTGCTGGGCACGTCAGTAGGAAGATGCTCGAACACTATTCACATATCCGAATGGAAGCCAAGCGTGCAGCCCTGGACGCCATCGCCAAGCCGTTTGAGCAGCCCATGCTTAACCGAGGTGTGCACCAAAATGTGCACCAACCTGAAAACCTCCAAAATAAGCTAAGTGTTAAATCGTTGAATTGATTGGTGGGCCTGGGTAGAGTTGAACTACCGACCTCACCCTTATCAGGGGTGCGCTCTAGCCACCTGAGCTACAGGCCCATGCTGCTCATGGCCGATCCAGCTTCGCCGGAAGTCGTCCTTTGCAATGGTTTTTTCAGTATAGGCAAAGCTTGTCCTTTCTGGCAAGTAGAAGATCATTTTCGGATACAGACGAATTTTGTATGACACTATTCCCCTAACCTGCATCTTACTTAAATAGAGGGCAAGCACAGAATCCTGAAAGTCGCGTTTTCCAGCAGCGTGTGGTTAAATTGAAGTGTGGTCATTCAGCGTTCGGCCTCAGCTTATACGAGAGCACGACGGAACCTTAAAATATGACAACTATAAAATCAGGCATCCAGAAAAATACACTCCCGAACGGGCTGCAAGTAGTCACAGAATCCATGCCCGCGGTTCGGTCAATCTCGATGGGGGTATGGCTCCGCACGGGTTCGAGGCATGAACGCGAAGACCAGAACGGCATTGTGCATTTCCTGGAGCACATGGTTTTCAAGGCAACCCGTAACCGCTCCGGAGAAGAGATCGCGAGGGCCGCGGACGCGATCGGTGGGCACCTGGATGCCTTTACATCTAAAGAATTCACCTGTTTTTCCATCAAGGTCGTTGATGAGCATCTGCCGCGGGCGTTCGATATTCTGGCAGACTTGGTAAAGAATCCCCTGCTTCGTCCCGGAGACATCCTCAAGGAATCGAAGGTCATCCAGGAAGAAATCAAGATGGTGGAGGACACTCCGGATGATCTGGTTCATGAAATTTTCAACAAGAGCTACTGGCCTCAGCACTCGCTCGGACGCCCGATCCTAGGGACCCGCGCAACGGTGGGAGCATTCAACCAGCGGCGTTTGCGCGACTTCTTCAAGAGCCACTACGTTCCCGGCAACATGCTCATAACCGCAGCGGGAAACCTGACTCATAACCAGGTGGTCGACCTGGTGGAAGAACAGTTTGGCCAGGCGCCCAAAGGACCATCCATTAAGGTGGGGCCTGCTCCCGTGGCACATCCCCACGCCCGCTACCGGCGCAAAAAGGAACTGGAGCAAACCCACATCTGCATTGGCACGCCAGCTTACCCGTACGCCCACGAAAAACGTTTTGCCAGCTATGTGCTCAACACCATTCTCGGCGGCGGAATGAGCTCGCGCCTGTTTCAGAACATTCGCGAAAAGCACGGGCTGGTGTACGCCGTCTTTTCCGGACTGAGCGCATACCAGGACGCCGGAATCCTGAGCGTCTATGCCGGAACCGCACCCGCGAACGCCGGCAAGGTGGTCAACCTGATCGTTAAGGAATTTCGCACCCTGAAAGGCAACTCGATTCCCGCCGAGGAATTGCAGCGCGCCAAGGACTACCTGAAAGGCAATCTGCTGCTGGGGCTTGAATCCACCACCAGCCGCATGGCCAACCTCGCCCGCCAGGAATTGTATTATGGGCGCCACATTTCACTGGATGAGGTATCTGCGAATATTGACGCCGTTACCCGCGAGGACGTTGTGGAAGTGGCGCGTGAACTTTTCCAGTCCGGCAGGATTGCCGTTACCGTACTCGGGCCGCGTAAGGACTTCAGGGTCACCCGTGGCCAACTCGAGTGCTGAACCGATTCCCCCTTCGTTAACTACCCGCATTTTCCTTCAGCAACTTTCTGTTAACACTTCCCCCACCATTTACGTACTAGAGGTAGAAGGATATAAAGCCCGGGTACGGCCCGGGTAGTGACCAGCGGCACCAAAAGAAGTGGGAAGAAAACACCGTGCCAGCGGTCAACGTAAAAGGAGGAACACATGCCTGACAATCTTGTTGCGATCGTCGCGATCGTTATGATCTTCGGAGGATTGCCAGCGATCTTCTGGGTAGTCTTCAGCACCATTCGCCGGCTGAAGGTTGCGCGGGCGCAGGCCGAAGTCCATTCCAGGCTGATCGAGAAAGTCGGCTCCAGCCAGGATTTCCTGACATTTCTTGACACGGAAGCCGGCAAGAAGCTGGTGGATTCAATCGGGATTGAACAGCCAAACCGTAATCCCTACACCCGAATCCTGACGTCGGTGCAGGCAGGCGTCATCCTGGTGTTGCTCGGCGTAGCTTTCCTGATTCTGGCCGCTACATTCAGAGGCGCGGCCGAAGGATGTTACAGCGTGGGAGTTCTGGTCGTTGCTTTGGGCGCCGGATTCCTGATTTCTGCCGGGATGTCTTATCGGCTGTCAAAGTCCTTTGGGCTGTTTGATCGCGAGCGGACCAGCGGCAAGCTGGCTGCATAAACAGGAATGTACTGTGGACCGAGGCGATAACATGTTGGCGCGCGCAATCACCCTTGCCAGAAATGGAGTTGCGAGGGCTGAAGCTGAGGTACAATCGCTCGCAATGGACGAGGAAAGTTTCCGGATCCTTTATGAGCGCACGGCACGGCCGCTGTGGGCCTACCTCGCGCGTGTTTCGGGAGACGCGGCCTTGGCCGACGATCTTCTCCAGGAATGTTATTGCCGGTTTCTCTCTCTGGAAAACGCCCCGCAGGAAGAGGCTCACCGGAAGAATTACCTGTTCCGGATTGCCACGAACCTCCTGCGGGATCACTGGCGGGCCACCAAAAGGCACGGCGAAACGGACATCGAGAACGCGGACGTACCCTCGCAGGACCATGACATGGCAAACGTGCCCCTGCGCTCTGACCTGGGCCGCGCTCTCGCGAAGATGAAGCCGAGGGAACGTCAGTTGTTGTGGCTGGCTTATGCCGAAGGCGCAAGCCACAGGGAAATTGCAAAGACTTCCGGCATGAAGGAAGCCAGCGTGCGGCCGTTGCTGTTCCGCGCCCGGAAAAAACTTGTGGCCTTGATGCGCGTGGCAGCGCCGGAACCAGAAAAGGCATGATTATGAAACGAACAGATTGTCAAAACCAAGACCGTATCCTGGAAGCGATGGGAAAGGGAGTGGCGCCGGAGGCAATGGACGAACCCTTGCGCCGTCACGCCGAAAGCTGCCCTTC
>JAJXZM010000369.1 GCA_021780055.1 Acidobacteriota bacterium | reverse complement strand
GCCGTACGTCGCGGACGTTGTTGCCGGTGTACCCCGTGTCGAGTGTATCACCAAGAGTGCGGAAGAAATAATAGGAGTCGCTCTCTGCCAGGTAACGCGCCGGATCAAGTCCACGTGCCCGCGCGCGCGTAACGGTCTGTCCGTCGGCCACCGCTCCGCTTGATGGGCTGTTGCCATCCCGCCCGTCGGTCCCGGCGCTGAGCACCACGCGGTTTTGATGTTCGATCTTTCCCGCCGCGTGGAGCGCAAAAGCCTGGTTGCGCCCACCCATGCCGGAGCCCGTGACCTCGCAGGTGACTTCACCGCCTACAACCAGCGCAACGGGCCGCCCCGGGTGCCTGCGTGCCAGCGCATCGAGGCTGGCCAGATTCCTGTCCGCGACCTTTCGGTAGTCAGCGTCCCATTCGCCGGACTCGATCTCGCAAAGGAAACCCTGCCGTTCCAGCGCGCTTTTCGCGGCTTCAACCGCGTCATGGTTTGAGAGCAGGCAAACATACTGGGAACTTCGAAAGCAGGCGTCGCCAGGTTTCGGCGTTTCCTGCAGCGTGCGCTCTGTGAAATGTTTGCGAATCGGCTCGGGCAGTTTGGAGACCAGGTTGTTCTCCTCTGCCAGCCGGTAACACTGTTCGACCGTGGTGGTGTCCGGCATGGTTGGGCCGGAGGCCACCATCGAAGGCAGTTCGTCGGGCACATCGGAGACATACAGCGTGAACTGACGCGCAGGATACGCGGCTGCAGCCATGCGCCCGCCTTTCACTGCGGAGAGGTGTTTGCGGAGGACGTTAATCTGCTCGATGGGCAGGCCGCAAGTCACCAGCACGCGGTTGAACGCAATAAGGTCCTTCAGTGAAACCTCAGGGTACAGAGGCTTTTCAAACAGCGCCGACCCTCCGCCCGAAATCAGGAAGATCACCAACTCGCTCGGGCCGAGCCCTGAGACCAGTTCAACGGCGGCTTCGGCCCCGGCAAGGCTGTCGGCGTTGGGATAAGGATGACCGGCTGCAAAATATCGGAAACGGTCCAGATGGGCGGCCGGGATGGTGGGCGCCACAACAATGCCGGAAGCAATTTGCCCGCCCAGAATCTCGTCGAGCGTCGCGGCCATCCTTGCCGCGGCTTTGCCAATGGCAATGACGTAAGGGGGCCAGGTCAATTGGACGCTCGTTTCTCCTGCCAAAAGGACGTCATCATTGCGGGTCAACTTCTCCAGCATCGTCTTGCGGAGATCGATGGCCGAGATGACCTCGTAGAAAACATGGCGGGCAATCGCCTTGCCGTGCTCGTAAAAAGGTCCTGCTGTACCTGCGATTTCGTTTTGCATGCTCAACCTGCTCTTGCCTGTCTTTTCCGGCTTGCGTCCCCAGGCTTGCTTTGAATTCATTATTATTGAGAAGCCCGGCGCAGATGGCAAGTGGAAGCAGTTCCGGGGCAGTGGGACCCTTCCAGTCTTGGCGGCGTTCGCCAAAGGCTCAGGACCCCGGATGAGGAATCAGGGCAAACACTTTGGGCTTGCAACTTGGGGCAGTCTTTGAGACAATCGGCCCACAAAAGCAGGGGGTGAAGCATGAAGTATCGAATTGCTGCGTGGTCGGGTGCGGGACTCCTGGTTGCTGGCGGCTGGGCAATCTACGGCATCGTGAGCAGGCCTCCTGCTCTGACTCCTGCCGACCCCATCTTGCCTCTGGTCCACTTAACCTGCCCAATCTCACTTGTTGGTTTTTACCCCCTTAGCCTTTATTGGGTTCTTGTTGCCAACGCCGCAACATATGCGCTGCTCGGTCTGATTGTAGAAACCCTGCGACGGAGACTGCCGAGCGCGCAATAATTCAAATTGCAGAGGTCGGCAACTCTGCTGCCCATCGCAAGCATGTGAAACTTAAAGTATCCCGCCACCCCGTTCTGTGAGGGAGCAATCAGGAATAGACCTCAGGATTTACGACAGTGCGGGGCCGCTCGCCTGCCAGCATGGCAAGCAGGTTCCTGACGGCGAGCGTGGCCATTCGGAGGCGCGTTTCGCCGGTGGCGCTTCCGATGTGGGGCGCCAGAACAACATTGTCCATGCGGGTGAGATCTGCATGGACCTGCGGTTCTTTCTCGAAAACGTCCAGTCCGGCCCCGGCAATCTTCCGCGTGCTAAGCGCATCCACCAGGGCTTGCTCATCCACCACCGGTCCGCGCGCCGTGTTGACAAGGACCGCCGTGTTCTTCATCAGGCTGAAGGCCTTGCCGTCAATGATGTGGCGCGTTTCGGCAGTGAGTGGAACGTGAAGGCTGATGAAATCCGACTGCCGCAGCAGCGATTCGAGATCGGTGTGCCCGGCGCCCAACTCGCGCTCGACGCTTTCTGCGGCCCGGTGCCGCGCGTGATAGAGGATGCGCATCGAAAACCCGCGGCCGCGGCGCGCCATCGGCTGGCCGATCCCTCCAAATCCAATCAGCCCAAGCGTCTTGTGATGAACGTCGAGCCCGTGCATCAGCCCGAATTGCCAGCGTTCCCATCGCCCTTCGCGAACGTAGCGGTCAGCTTCAATTGCCCGGCGCGCCGCGGCCAGCAGAAGAGTGAAGGCCATGTCGGCCGTTGTTTCTTCCAGTGACCCGGCGGTGTTGGTGATCGGAATCCGCCGCCGGTTGCACACCGCAACATCGATGTTGTCGTAGCCAACGCCGCAGTTGGAAATCGCCCGCAACCCGGGCGCAGCGAGCAAAACTTCTTCGCTGACTCGTGTTGAGTTCACCAGAATTCCTTCCGCCTCGCGGCACTCTACAGCCAATTGTGAAACCGGCATGGAAGTATCTTCCTGATGGCTGCGGACCTCGCAGGCGCTCGACAGCAGCTCCAGCGCCGGCGCCGGCAGCGGACGAGTGACAAACACTTTTGGCTTCATAGGCTCCTTAAAGCTTCAGCGGTATGATCGAGTGGTTTGATACCACGCTCCTGCTGAGCTCGTCAACACCGCACCGCAAATGTTGACGGGGAATTGGCGGTGTCGTCCTCTGCCTTTCTTATCATACGTGATGGCGCCAGTGAGTTGCTTGGCGCGGCCTGCAACAGCAAGGCATGCGCGGTTATAATGGACGCCCAGGTTGCCATGGCACATGAAACCAGTCCCGGATCTCTGCAGGTGCTTCAAAATGAAGTGGACACATTTATCCGTTTCCTCGTGAATCCCGTGGTGGTTGAGGACGAAGTGGAATTGTTTGACCTGACTTCAGCCAAATGGCAGGTGAGCGTCCAGTTTGACAAAGTGATCTTCGAAGCCTGGAACTCGTCCCGCACGCTGGCACGCCGCGTTGAAGAGATAGCTTATCGCGATGGAGACCGGATGGGAGTCTTTGTTCGAAAGCCCCACGCGCGGGAAACGTCTGTCCTTGAATTCCGCGAGCTCCATCCGAAGCGGCGAAAGGGACATGACGCTGGGCGGTCGGCATTCCACCAGGAATTTGTGGCGATGCTCAAGCAGGAATTTCAGGGCTGGCATCTTGAGAATGTCAGCAACCGTTCGGACCGCGAGCATTCGTTCTCTACATGGTACACGCGGGGACTAGCGCGGCAGGGCCGGACCGGTTGCGCGTTTATCGGGCTCAGCAAAGATGAGTCGCCCGCGGCCCCTGATGCTGCGCTGGCCTTCGGACTGATCTGGCTCGACTGGCTGCGAAGCCGCGCGGAAAGGGTAACTGTGCCCCGGCTCCGAATCTATCTGCCCAAAGAGGCCGTTGAGTTGAATGCGCACCGTGCGACAGCCATCAGCCACCGGACCGTGCAGTTGGAACTGTATGAATGGAATGGCGGGGACGAACGTCCGGTGCGAGTGGATCTTGCAATCGCCGGCGGCGTGACGACTCGTCTTGTTGCTCACAGGTCGAACGAAGCACTCATCGGCCGACACCGCGAACTGTTGCGCGACTTGCTGGGTGACGCTATTGACCATCTCACGATGACGACGGATTCTTCCGGCAGATTTGTTTCGGTGCGTGTTGCCGGTCTCGAGATCGCGCGCATCGAGGGTGACCTTTCACCAAGGATCTATTTCGGTCTGGAAGGGAACGTTCGCCGGATGGACGAAAGCAGCAAGGAAGATTTTCGGGGATTCATCTCACGCGTCCTCGAACGGCGCACCGCCGCGAGTGAGAACACCTCCGATGAATTCTACCGCCTGCAATCCGAACACTGGCTGGAAAGCATGCTGGTGAAAGACATCGCCCGCATTGATCCCGCGCTTTCGCCGGAGTTCGTTTATCCGCAAGTGCCGGCTTTCACGCGGACGGACCGCGGCGTGATCGACATCCTGACGGTGACGCGTGATGGCAGGCTGGCGGTGATCGAATTGAAACTCGAAGAACAGATCAACCTGCCGTTTCAGGCGCTGGATTACTGGCTGCGAGTGGAAGCGTTGCGCAAGCAGGGAAGGTTTCAGGGCTCCGGATATTTCCGCGGCATGGCGATTGCCGACGCACCGCCGTTGCTCTACCTTGTTGTGCCGGCATTCCGGTTCCACTCAACCACAACTCGCCTGTTGCGATACCTTGATTCTGCGATCACCGTGATGCAGATCGGCATCAACGATCAGTGGCGCCACGGCATCAAAGTACTTTTCAGAAGGGAATTGCGATCGGGCGTGTGATGGACGGCCAAGGGTGCGCAACACGCGCAGGCGTGCCGCGGGGAAGCGGATTTCAAAATGTACGGTCGGTATCCAGAAGCAGTGTCACCGGGCCGTCGTTGACGAGTTCGACATCCATCATGGCGCGGAATTCTCCCGTCTCCACCTTCACGCCCAGAGCTTTGAGTGATTCCACGAAGGCGTGGTAGAGCGGCAGCGCTTCGTGGGGCGAAGCCGCGGCGGCATAACTTGGTCGGCGGCCCTTGCGGCAATCTCCGTAAAGAGTGAATTCGGAGACGGCCAGCACGTCCCCGCCCGCCTCGCGGACATCGAGGTTCATGCGGCCTTCCTGATCGTCGAATATCCTCAGCCGCACGATCTTCTCAGCCAGGGCATTGCCGGTTGCGGGCGTATCGTCTTTCGAGATGCCGACCAACACCAGCAGCCCAGGCCCAATCCGCCCGATCACCTTAC
>JAJXZM010000103.1 GCA_021780055.1 Acidobacteriota bacterium | reverse complement strand
GATCGAGCTAATTTATGGAGATTTGCGGGATGCTGAGTCTCTTGCAGTGGCGTTCCAGAAGGCCTGGCCGGACGAACTCTATAATCTAGCAGGTCAGGTTTTTGTCCCCACAAGCTGGGAGCACCCCGCTGAAACCTTCGACATCAATGCAGGAGGGTTTGCCCGGCTGCTGCAGATCGTCGAACGCCAGAAACCAGACACGCGCGTTTATCAGGCTTCGACTTCGGAGATGTTTGGGAACACGGACGGCGCTCGTAGCGAGCAAACTCCCTTCCGGCCCATGTCCCCTTACGGAGTTTCGAAGATGGCGGCTCACCGCCTCGTAGAGGTCTATCGGAACCGCGGACTTTTTGTGGCTGGAGGCATCCTGTTCAACCACGAATCCCCACGGCGCGGACCGGAAATGGTGACCCGCAAAATTACCAGGGCAGCAGCCCGCTGGGCCCTTGGGGACCGGACGAAGCTGAAACTGGGAAATCTGCAGGCGAGGCGCGACTGGGGATTTGCAGGTGACTACGTGAAAGCGATGCACGCCATGCTGCAAAACAGCACGGCAAAGGATTACGTGATTGGCACGGGGATTTCGCACAGCGTGGAAGATTTTGTACGGCAGACCCTCAGAGAGCTCAGGGCAATCTGCGAAGCCGCTGATGTACCCACCTTCGAGGACTGGGTGGAAGTGGATTCGCGGTTTCTGCGAACGGGAGAAATCCACGATCTGCGTGCGGACCCCGGCATGGCCCGAAAGGAGCTTGGCTGGAAGCCGATGACAGACTTTCCACAATTGGTTCGAGTGATGGTTAGATCTGATTTGGCTTCGGCCCAAGACGTGCATGGAATCGCTGAGCGAGATGTCATGATGACGGTCGAGTAGTCCGGAGGTTGGTCAAGGAGTTCGCCCTTGCGTCCACAATCCTGACATCTTATCGCGCGGATAAAACAGGAACTCAAGATGCTGGCTCGAGTAGAGATGCCCCCTTCATTCCGACAGTGGAACCGGAAAAGAGGAGCGCCGTACGGCTTCCGGTGGGTGAATCACATTCCACGCCGATACTGGACGTGGCCGTTTGTGGCAAAAATGGTGGGTTGCTTCGCGTTCCAGGAGAACAATAGTACCCGCCGATGCGAATTCCCGTGGGTTTTCGAGGCGCTTGATATCTTCCCGGGCGCGAGCGTACTTGAAATCGGCGGCGGCTTGTCGGGCCTGCAGTTCGTCTTGAGCAGGTGCGGGTGCGAGGTCACCAACGTCGACCCAGGGATGGCGGCGAATGGGGTGGGGTGGCCGGTGGATCAGGAATCAGTAAATCTGCTCAATCGCCGGTTCAGGACGCGGGTTCGGCTGAAGAACTGCTTCATTCAGGACGCAGGGCTCGAGGACGAGTCGTTCGATCGCGCTTTTAGTGTCTCTGCAATCGAGCATATCCCACCGGACGATATTTTAACGATCCTGGAACACGTGCGGCGTGGCCTCAAACCCGGGGGTTTGTTCGTGCTGACTGTGGACCTGTTCCTTGACCTTAAGCCATTTACCACCCTCGAAACGAACAAGTACGGCCGGAACGTTTCGATCCGCTGGCTTGTCGAAAACAGCGGCCTCGAACTGGCTGCAGGCCGCCCGGAAGAGCTGTACGGCTTCGATAGCTTCAGCCCAGAGCGCATCCTCGAAGGTCTTCCGCAGTTTTTCGTTGGGTCCGGGTGGCCCACGCTGGCGCAAAAGCTGGTTCTACGTAAACGCGAGAAGGGAAAACCTGAGAAAGAGCCGGAGCACCTGGAGTTGGCGGCTACGAACCGCACGAGCTGATGGCTAGCCGGGACCTTCAATGCGGAGAGAGAATGCAAGAGCGGCCAAAAATTCTGTTTGTGACCTCACACTGGCCCGACCCGGTAGTGTATGGAGGGGCACACCTCCGCGTGCGGAACATTAGCAGGTTGCTGGGCAGTTTTGGAAATGTGTCATTCGTAATCGTTCGGGGGCACCCTGTAGACGAGGAAACGGTACGCCTGAACAGGGCCCGTTTTGATATTCGAATGGAAATCCCGGTCCTGCCGGTCGTATCGAAAGGGCCATTTGGCCGCCTCTTGCGCCGTTTGCGGTGTGAATTCGACCCCCGCTACCTGCCGGCCAACGGTAACTCAATTAGCGAGCGTGATCGCACAGCATTGTTGCGACTGGTGCGGGGCCATGATCTTGTGTGGATTCAGGGCATCGCGACCGCTAATGCATGCCAAATTGAGAAGTGGCCCTGCTCAGTGCTGGACCTCGAGGATGTCCTGAGTTGCTGGTACCGGTCGAGGGCTCAGGGGGGCGAGGGCCCGATAAGGCGTCTGCTCGACCTGAGGCATTCTTATAACTGGAGAAGACGGGAGCGTCTCTTCACTGAAAGGTTCGACATCCTCACTGTTTGTAGCGAAAGCGACCGGCAGTACCTTGGTGGGCACGGCGGGGTTCACGTTATCCCGAATGGTTTCTCTCAGGTAAGGAGCAGCCGCCGACCGGCCTCCGAATTATCCCAA
The DNA here is from genome assembly GCA_021780055.1 of Acidobacteriota bacterium. The sequence goes on along the minus strand of JAJXZM010000103.1, from coordinate 2,581 downwards.
TTCTCTCGGATTGGTTTCATCGGCACATTCGGGTGGGAGCCTAGCGGGCAGGGCGTCGACTGGTTCGTACGTAATGTGTGGCCCATCATCAAGCGCGAACTGCCGCAGGCCGAGCTTCGCCTTGTGGGCCGGGGCAGTGAGGTTTGCTGCGCCCGGTCTGCCCAGGGTGCCACCGGGTTAGGTTGGCTGGATGATCCGTCCGAGGAAATTGCGACTTGGTCTGTAATGATCGTCCCCATCAGGTTCGGCGGCGGAACGCGCTTAAAGATGGCCGAAGGATTTGCGAGGAAGTGCCCGATTGTCGCGACGACAATCGGCGCTTTTGGCTACAACGTTCGTGACGGGGAAGAGTTTCTGCTTGCGGATGATGCCCACGATTTTGCCTCGGCCTGCGTCCGCCTGGTGCGTGAACCTGACCTTGGAAGGACCCTTGCCGAGCGCGCGCACCAGCGCTTTCTGCGGGAATGGTCATGGGATGTGCAGGAGGGCAAGGTTCGCGCTGTGATACGCGAATGCCTGGCAAGGAGCGACCGTCCGCAAGCCGGCAAGGCCATGGCGGCAGAGATCTCGCAGAAATCCGACACTCAAGGCTCGATTCAAATGGCGGAGCGCAGGTAATCGTGTCTAGGCTGGTCTCCATCATCGTCAACAATTACGACTACGGGCGCTTTTTGGGTGAAGCGATTGACAGCGCGCTAGCGGCGAACGCCAGCCGTGGCGAGATTTTTCATGGAAGGCGGGTACGTTCATTGTTCGGGGTGGAGAAGCGCGCTCAGGGATGTTTTGTGTTGAGCTGGTAGCCACGGACAGTGCCTTCCTGTCGGTGGGCATTTCAACGCGGAACATACCAACATTCAATCAAGAGACGGAGTGACGGTTGTCGCGGGTCAGGTTGTAGGGAGTTGTGGTGATCAAGCCTTGGTACAAGGCGAGGTGGTATCTGATTCGGTGCTCATCTGCACGGCTGGTTCTGTATTAGAGCGTTAGACGTGGCGGAATAAATGATGAAGACGAAAACAAGGGTCCTCAACCTGCTTCGGAGCCCCTTGCGGAATGCGCGGTTCGAGAAGGCGCTGCTGAGGGTGACGATGGGAAGGCCGCCGAGGAACCTGGTGTGCAGGCTGGTACCGAACTATTACCAGTATCCTTGCGGTTCTCTGCGAAGGGTTAACCGTTACGGTTTCACCATGAAGCTGGACATCAGCGAGGCGATTCAGTGGTACGCGTATTGGGGCTTCCGGGACCCGTCCCACGAGGCTTTGATTCCGCTCTGTCGACCTGGCGACACTGTGATCGACATTGGAGCCAACATCGGCCTTACGGCTTTGCGAATGGCTGCTGTGCTTGGAGGCGGAAAGGTGTATGCCTTCGAACCTGACCCGCAAAATTACAGCCACTTCCAGCACCATATTCAGTCCACCGGCGTGCGAAATATCGAGGCATTCCAGTGCGCGCTCGGGTCAGAGGAAGGGATGGGCAACCTTTGCAACGATGAGCCTCGGAATCGGGGCTGTGTCTGGATCGATACAGTTGACGCGAATGAGTCCTCGCCCGTTCACGTAACCACTGTCGATCACTTCTGCGCGACTGAGGGGCTCAGCCACGTCGATCTCATAAAGGTCGATACGGAAGGGACGGAGCTAGCGGTTTTGAAAGGGGCGAGAAAAGTTATCGAGAGGTGGATGCCACGTTTGTTCGTGGAGGTTGACGAGCACAACCTTCAAAGGGCCAGGGGTAGTTCGGGCGCCCTGTGGGACTTTTTGGTTGGTGCGGGATATATCGTACGACACGCGGAATCAGGTCGAATGCTAAGGACCCGTTCTGATCTTTCCGGTCGCCACTTCGACATCATCTGCCAGGCCAGCGGGTAGCCACGGCATGTCTTTTATGCCGTGGGTTCGTGGGTTCTGGGCTGCAAAAGGCCCACGGCACAAAACCGGTGCCGTGGCTACCGGCTCGACTTGGAGGAAAATGGCGGACCAAACTTTGGCTCAAAACAGCGGGTTGACTGACATGGATGCTCTGCTACACAGCCGGCAGATGCGTTTGGTGATCGGCAAAGTGACCGCAAGGCTTCCGCGATTTTTCAGGCCCGGACTCGCGCGCGAAGCGTTTCGCCTGTCCGTGGCTATGAAAAACCCGTACGCATGCGTGCGCGGCCTCTACTTTCGTGATCGTGCTCCGGTGCTGGTGGAATTTCGGAACGGTGCGCGGATCGAATCTTCGCGGCGCGATTCATTAATGTTCCTGCTGCAGGAAATTGTCGCAGCCCGATGCTATACGCCGCGTTGGTTCTACAGGCCGGGCCCCGCGGATACCGTTGTCGATATAGGCGCGAATATCGGAGTCTTTGCAGCGCACATCTGCAGCCTGTCACACGGCGCCCGTGTGGTCTGTTTCGAACCCGATCCCTGGAGTTACCGAACGTTGGCACGGAACGTCTCTGCAAGTAATCTTGAACGTCGCGTGCAGATCCATCAGGCGGCGGTGTGGCGGGAGACGGGGACCGTTTATCTTGCGCTTTCGTCGCGCGACAGCAGCATAGTTCAGAAGGTAGTCGCGTACGGGGGCAACACCGCCA
>JAJXZM010000602.1 GCA_021780055.1 Acidobacteriota bacterium | reverse complement strand
CAGTGCTCCAATCAAGAGCGCGGCTAACAATACTGCATAGATCTTTAAGGAGCGAAGATTTGAAAACCAGTGGTTCCTGTGGGAAACGGATTGCTTCCAGCGATCCAGTTCCTCGGGGTCGGCAATGACGCGCCCCTTCTTCCCATTCATGTGGAGGACTGGAAGTCCTTTCCTACTCTCCCATGCCTGGGCCGTGCGCACTGCAACGTGCAGGTGTTCCGCGATCTCTTTCCACGATGCGAGCTGCTCAGGAGCTTTCTGTTCCACAGACATCCGCTCCTCCGGATGGAAATTCGCGGCCAGGTTGGCAGGAAACCTATTGATTTGAGCCTAGCACGGTTCTCGGGACGCGGCAATACGGTGAACACCCTATCCGCAATGGGACGCCCGCGCGGTAAGTCCCAAGCCATCCTCCGCAGTCAAATAGTGCGCAAGAAAGCGCAATTTTGCGCAAGCGCATCACCTCGCTTGCAAGCCCCATAGGGGTGTGGTGCAGTTCAAGCTATAGGACAAAGATCCCATATGCCGTCGTGTGGTCGCAAGGGAAAGACCCTCATACGGCGCGGGATTCAAACTTTGGATGAACTGGGATGCTACCGCCTGGCGGCCCATTCCTGGCGAAGCGTTGCCCAGAAAAGCTTGTTTAAAAGGGAGGTCACAGTATGAAAAAGCGAAGCATGGCGCTGGCGATATTGTTCCTGTCCATCGCCGCACTGGCCCTGGTCTTGTACCCATTGGCGGATGCGCTGGCACAAGGGAAAGGCGGAGGTGGAGGAAACGCTGGTGGAGGCGGTAACTCTGGAGGCGGTCAGGGGGGCGGCAGGCCTGGAGGAGAGGAATCGACAACGAGCCTGTCATACCCGGCGAATTTCTATGGGACTGCCCTCCAGACGGGGACTATAGGCTCGGCTATCCTGGACGGGACGTACCCCACTGCCATGAGCTATGGTTGCGCCATACCCGAGACTATCGGGACAACAACTTACCCCAACACCTCCTGCGTGGATGTTGGTGGTGTGCCACTGCCCTACGAAGCATGCACAGCAAAATGCGGAACTACTCCAGTTGAAAGGATCTACTGGCAGAAGAACGTCAACAACAAATGGCAGGCGGGATACAACTGGTCAGATCCAGATGTAACGCCGAAAGTGGCTCTTCCTGCGGAGTATATCGATTGGGGCGACAACCTTGAGGGGAAAACCTGGCCGGTTCAGGTTCTGCGGGTTGAGACCAACACGTTTTCCACCTTGCCTACGTTAAACCCAGGAAACCCAGACAGCGCCAGCCCGCAGTTCCGGTTCGACGTGTGGCACGTGTTCGGCCAGGGAACCAACGAACTCTGGGGCGTGCATACGACGGACGCGACGCCTCCGGCTGCTTACATCTATGTAAACTCATTGGGTGACACCGCCAACTGGCCCTACGGCGTGAATGTGACGCCCGCGGCACGGCTCAATATCGCCAAACTCGCGGCAGGATTCCCGACCGGGGGTTGCCCGGCCACGGCCACGGGGACTTCCCAGCAAACTAGCTACAATCCGACCTGGGTTGTTGAAAGTGGAGGAGTAGGGCACTGGGCATATGTCGTTGAGGGTGAAGCCACAGAAGCTGTTCCTTACACTAACGACATGCTCTACGGCGCTGAACTCAACATCAAGGGGAGCTACGTCTATGGCTACAATTGGAACCTGCGTTCAGACCCTGTTCCAGAAACCGTAGGCAAGTCGGGGTGGTGGCGGCTGACTTTCTACACATCCGATGGCTCGGTCGATTTCGCCTCTTGGGTTGGAGGGGCTGCCGGATTCGCTCCGCCTACCTCCACAGATTCAACGCCAGGGCTTCTCACAAGCTCGCTGGCTGCAATCGAACCGGCAGCGGAAACCGGCCTTTTGCTCTACGTACCGCAGGTCGACACAATAAACCAGCTGACCTACCTGGATATCTGCATCGCGGAAGGCAATGCAGGAGGAGGTGGTGGCAAAAAGGGCGGGCGGTAGTGGAGGCTCGCACCAGTTGGCGTGTGCCTTTACTTGTGCGCATTGGCGCGCTGTGGCCGCAAATGACCCGGCCCCGTGTGTAAGGCAGGCCGCGGGGCCGGATTTTGCGGTCACATGGGTCGAGGCGCTTTAGATGTCAAAAGCTGGCAACGGAATCTGAATTCCAGGATCAGAGGCAGTCAAGGATGAATGGAGAATGTGCCCGCGGGAGAAGTTGTGAAATCTGTGCTAGCAACGTCCCGACAGGGAGGGGGAGGAACCAGTGGGAGGAGAAGCTAAGTATTTCGGCGAAAGGAATGGGTTCGGATGCGGCGTCTTTGTCAAACACGGCTTAAGATGGGTTCCGCTTCGTCTGCAGATTAACAAGGCAAAGTATACTCCGGCCGACTTTGACTGGGGGTGCATGTGCAGAGGCGCAGCGCAGCTAGCGCTGGCAATTCTTGCCGATCACCTTAATAACAAGTCGCGGGCGCTCGAGCTTTTTGAAGATTTTGAGTTCAATGTAGTGGCGCACCTGAACCGGAATGAGTGGTTACTAAGTGGAGAAGAGATCGACGACGCAATTAAGGACGCTGACCAAAGGCTCAAAGCAGCAGCTTGAACTACCCGGGCGTTGCGGAAACAGGCGCGGGCACGACCCGCATCCGACCCCCCTGATGGGGGCAGGAGTGCAGCGAGACGTAGCGTCGTGGAGGAAAACAATGAAAGGCACCTATTGCAAGGTTCTAATTGCCTATCTGCTCGGCGTTCTTTACCTGGTCCCCTGCCCGGCGGGTGGACAGGAAGTGCTGGCCCCTTCGCCAGTTGTGTCCACCGTTAAGTTCAACTGGCAGGTTGTGGTTAATAACGGTGTGATAGTTCCAGGCGATAGCCGGAATTTCAACAGCTACAATGAGCCCTCGATTAACGTCAATCAACTGGTGGTATTCCGCGCACGGAGCAAGGGCGGATCGGGTGGAGAACCCGCTCACGGTGTCTTTACCCGCAATATGGCCACAGGCGCCCCTCTGATGACCCTCTTCGACCGCAACACCCTCGTGCCGCAGCCGAACAACCTCGGGGTGAAGTTCACCGAGCCCCCGTCGTTCCCGCGGATCGACATGTTCACTGATACCATCGCCAGCCGCGGGAACCACCAGCCGGTGTTGTCGTACACGCTTTCCGGCGGCCTCAGCGAGACTCGTGCCGGGACGACCGGCATTTACGCCAACCCCATGGGAACCCTGATCACTGGCGCTAGCAACCTGGGTGCGGTACCCGGCTACTCTTACTTCGCCGTCCCGGGTACGAACCCGCCGATAAAATTCGATGTCTTCCCTGGCGCTCCCTCAGTGACTGACGGCAACACGATCGTGTTCAAAGGCAATTACAGCGTGGCCGGCTCGAACGGTCAAACGATCAGCAAGACCGGAGCATATTTCCGCATTTTGATGGCCCCGACGGAAACTGCCGGCGGCACCTCCGGCGTAACGATGATCGCCGATACCAACACGTTGATTCCAGGTACCAGGACAAAGTTTGGGTCTGTCAGCCCGCCCAGTGCTGCCGGGGGCTGGGCGGTATTCTCCGGCTTCGATAATGAAGATAACCCCGCAGCGGGCGGAATCTACCTGGCCCCGCTCAGCGGGCGTAACCTGCGCCTCAGAAGCGTGGCGCGAATTGGCGGGCCGGTACCCGGCGAAAAGAAGGGAACAGTATTCAACAAGCTGGGTGAGGGCGTTTCGTTTGACGGAAGGTTTGTTGCCTTCTGGGGCGCCTGGGGAAACGAGACCAGGGCGCTGACTCTGCAGTGTCCTGTGGAGGGAAACAAGATCCGCAATGCTTTTTGTCGAGAACAGAATCCTTCCGGATTTCAGACGAAGGTCCCGGTACGTCAGGGCATCTTTGTCTACGACACCACTACCGAGCAAACGACGGTGGTTGCCAAGTCACCGACCAGCTTTGCCGACTTTGTGTACTGGAAATTCTCGGGCTATGTCGAGGGCATGGGCATGGGTGAATCGGAAGATAGCAGCGAGCCTGCACGTTGGCGCTTCGGATCCTTTGTAGCGGTGTCCGGGTTGGCCGACGGAGGTTTGAATGACGGCACCTTCCACATCGCGTACAAGGCCAGGACAGGGCAGGTGGCCAATGGAGCGTACGTGAACCCTGTCGATGGCGTTTACCTCTACGCAGGGCCGGGGAGCAACCCCACGGCGACCGTGGTCACCACCGGCACGAACGGGACTTTGATCGACTCGCATGCAGTGGGAACAGACGAAGCAACGGGTGCTTCGATGCCGTTGCCCGTCACGAAATTGGGTATCGAGCGAGACGGTTTCCGGGGGCGGTCCCTGGTCATTAACATCGCCATGGGCAGCGAGGACGCTGGCTGGGCCGGTATTTACATGACTACAGTTCCCGACGAACTGATCAAGTGAGGGGGGCGCACGAGCCGGGCTGACCGGCTTTGGGATGATTTGACGGTTAACCAGGCAGCGGGCTTTGAATCGCGAGTATCCGCACCTGGACAGAGTTTTCAATCGACCCGGGAGGTGATTCATGCGAAAGCTATTGACAGGGCTAACCGCAGTGATTGCTGCGGCGATCTTTATTTCGAGTTGTGGAAGTTCGTCTTCGACGATCGTGCCCAGCCCTACACCAACCTCTGGACAATTTGCTCTGATGGCAACGGATGCTCCCATCTGCAGCGTTGCCTCGTTTAAGGTCACCATCACCAGTGCGACGCTGACCCCTCAAAGCGGGGGTTCGGCGGTTCCTGTGATTGACGCATCAAACCCCGTCACTGTGGACTTTGCTTCACTGATGGGCTTCAACACCCTTCTGGACTTGAGCAGCGTCCCGGCAGGAACATACTCTCAAGTCACATTCACTTTTATGCCCAACCCTCTATTGACGGTATTTGAGGGGAATCCTCCGGTCCCCACCACCATCAATGCCACGCTTACCCAGACGACCGTAAAAGCCACCATTAATCCTGCGTTAGTGGTGAGCGCAGACACTTCGAACGGGCTGACTCTGGATTTCCGGCTGTTCCAATCGATCCAGACCGACCCGATCACAGGACAGATTACCGGCACAGTGGACCCTGCGATTCGCGTTTTCCCA
>JAJXZM010000047.1 GCA_021780055.1 Acidobacteriota bacterium | reverse complement strand
CGATCTCGTTTAGGGACCGACTAGATCTGGACAACGATCTGAATGAGATGCGTCAGACGTTCGCGACAGAGAAGGAGACTGAGTGGGTGCGGATCATCCAAGTCTACCGAATCAAACCGCCGTCCATCGCGCCTAAGTGAGGGAGATCAAAGGCGCGGCCACGATTTCTGCACCCCTGTTCCTTGGCGGGCGAAACCGTAAGGGGTAGGCCTGCTCCCGCAACCGCAACGGTGCTGGCGCAGAAGCTCGGCTTGTAGCATCTGCGGTCTCGCGAAGCGAGAGCCTCTTGCTTGAATTCATTTCAACCTATGCTTTGCAATGATCGATGTGTGCTTCAAAGAGCGAGATCCTCAGCTTGACCACGTCCCCTGGCCGCAATCGCGCTGCGGGTGCAGCATTGCGCCATCCTCCATCACTGATATGCCGCATGTATTCTGGGATTGCGCTGTTGAGATTGTTGACGATGTGAGAGGTTCCGCGCCGGATGCGCTTGCGGGTGATCGCGGCAAACCATCTCTCCGCCAGGTTCAGCCACGGGAACCCGTGGGAGCAAAGTACAGGTGGTAGCGCAGGGCCTCGTATCTCAGAGACCCTGCGCAAGCCGCTCAGCATTGCTGACCGCAGGCATCAAGAATCAATGTCTGCGCCAGGCTCGGTCGTTCTGTTTTAATTGATGTTGCTCAAGCCTTCTTCATTAGGCGTGTGATCCAGACCAGGATCACCGCCCCAATGAAAGCCACAATGATTGATCCGACGATTCCGCCCCCAGCCCAAAATCCCAGCGTTCTGAAAATCCATCCGCCGAGGACACCTCCGAGTATGCCAAGGACAACGTCGACAACAATCCCGTATCCTCCACCTTTCATCACCTTTCCAGCAAGCCAACCTGCAACCAGCCCAACTACAATCCACTCAATAAAGCCCATGGCTGTCGCCTCCTTCAATTTGACTACGGATAAACTCCCGACGTGGTAGCTCCACCTTAGAACGGTTACTGACGAATGTCAAAGTGTTGTGCACATCCAGCGAATTCGCAGGATACGGGGTTCTTTGTTGGAGTTAGGCGGTGTTTAGAAAATGCCGGGCTGAAGTCCGGCGCCGCGACCATGGTGGGTCGCGCATGCGTTCCGCTGTTTGGAATGTATGCGGCCCCTCCGAAAATGCCTTGCACCACTCACTGCGCTGGAGCATATTAACACAAGCGGGGCAGGGAAGATTTGGTTAGTTCTGGGGGTTTGCTTCAGGGTAGGGTTGCACTGCTGCCGAACCGCATACATCGCAAAGTCGGCGACGTATGCGCGACCCGAGTGATCTATGCGTCAGGCGAGAGTCATTGCTGCGCCGAACGCGGCAATCGACCCTGGGCGCGGAGGGAATCCGACGGAATTCTAATTGTCAGAAAAATCCGATGAGATGAGAGGAGCGCTATGAAAAGAGTATCTATTGCCTTCATGATGTTCGTATTGGCGGGCTGCACGGTTGTTTTTGCTCAGCAGCCTGCGGCTGGAGGGGCGATGCACATGCACATGCGAGGTCCGGGAACTCCAGCGGCGACAGGCCCCATGCTGAAAATTGCGGACGAGCTTGCGGACGCAATCAATAAACAGGACGCGGCCGAACTTGAAAAGATGCTGGCGCCCGATGCCGTGTACCTTGACGAAGACGGACATGCCCCGCCGGCGCGGGCGTGGGTGCGCAAACTGACGACGGGCACTCCTCCGAAGCACATCACGATTTCGGCGACGCACGGCCAGATGTGGGGCGATGCGGGCTGGGTCTCGTTTAATTACGACCTCACCGAAGACTTCCGGGGCGAACCCAAAACCCTGAAGGGGACGGCGAGCATCGTTGCCAAAAAAGCAGCGGACGGCGACTGGCAGATTCAACTGATTCACGGAGCACTGGAACAAAAAGTCGCCGGCATTACGCAGTAGGGAGAACCGGGCTGGCCACGGCATCTGCTGTGTGCCGTGGCGCCTTTCAGATCACAGCCGGCGAACCCGAGGAATGGAAGGGAAGCGGTGGCTGGCGGGTTTGACTGGTCCTTCTGGAAAACCGCACACTTCGCAAAGAACACGATGTATGCGCGACCCGTGAATGCCGGCTGCGCCACCCGCCACAATCCGCCGCGTTAGCGGCCGCGCGCGAGAATGCTTTTCCATCGCGTCCAGGCTTCATCACGAGCTTTCTGATTGGCGGGGCTGGCGTCGGGGGCTTCGCCGGCGCGCATGAAGCCGTGGCCCGCACCCACATACGTCACAGGCTCGTAGACTTTCCCCGCGGCCTTCATTTCTTCACGCGCCTTGGGAATGGTGGCCCCGATACGTTCGTCATTGCCGCCATAGAACCCATACACCGGAGCGTTGATGCGCGCCATGGCATCGGCCGGCGGCGGAGGGCCGTAGAAGACAAAAGCGCCGGAGAGATCGGAGCGGTTGGTAGCGAAACGGAAACTTTGCCCGCCTCCCCAGCAGAATCCGGCCACGTAGAGCTTGCCGTTGGCGGAAGGAATCTTGAGCGCATAATCGGCGACGGCGTTGAGGTCGCGGGTAATCTGGTCAGGGTTGAGCATACTGACCGCCTTGACGGCCTGATCCTGAGTGAAGGCGGAGCTTCCGCCACCATTTGGAGCCATGCCGGAAAGCAGATCGGGAGCCACGGCAATGTAACCGGCAGCGGCCACCTGATCGGCGAGTTCCTGCACCCAATCTGTCATGCCAAAGATTTCATGAATGATCAGGACCACGGGGCGCTTGTCGCTGACCTCCGGATAGACCACGAACGTCTGCACGCTGCGGCCATCATACTTTACGGTTACCCACTCGCGGTGCCGGGGTGACTTGTCGAGCTTTGCCCGCGCCCAGTCCTGCGCTGAGAGGATAGGCGCGGAAAAGAGAAATACAAGCAACAGACTTGGAATCAAAGACTTACCTTTAATCGTTACCCCCTGCATGCGGTAGAGACCGTCAATAGACGCTTTTGAATTTTCCCCAGGGTTGGAGACCATCATACGCATAGGATGGGAGGGCTGGCAAGGGGTGTGTGGGGGCAATCGATTTTGGGTTGCTGATGGCAAGACTGATTTCAGGCCGGATGATTTGCTGAGGCATCTAAGCGAATCGCTTAAGGAAATCCCTTAAGGAATCACTGGTGTTGTATGGGATAAAACGTTATAATTCATGCGTCTGCGCAAGCCACAAGAGAATGATGGAGCGTGATGTATTCACGCCTGGAAAATCATCGGTCGTGGCCAGGCGCTTTGTACAGCTGGGACGCGGGCTGTGAGGTTCAAAGTTGGGGAGGGAGCAAGTGTCGCCAGGCATAGCTGTAGCCGTTGTCCCAGAATCGTTTTACCGCAAGCCGAATGGGGTCCAGTTCAAGAGGTCTTTTGTCAGGCGGGAAAACGCCGTCCGGTACGCCGAACAGCACTTTTGCAGGGTGGTCATTGCGTGTGAAGCTGCGGACCGTTATGACGTCCTGTATGAACCCGAATCGAACCCAGGACCCAAAATAAGCTTTGAGCTTGTCGTGGACAGAGGCGAAATGATAGCCGTGCCAAGCCTGCTGCCGGCTCAGGTTGAGTTTCCTGAGTTGCCCATAGAGTCCGAACCCCATCCCAGCCTGACATACACGAAAGCAGCCTGGAAGTTCATGCAAAATTGGCTCAGGGCCTGATTTTCGGCCTCTGCATCTCTACCAAGTCCGGCTCCTGCCGGACGCAACTCATCCGAATCCGATAAAAAGCTGCACAGTTACAGAATAACTTTGCCGCAGGCGGTAATTAGCCTGTGGTGATGCGCAATCCTCTCGCGCTGAGCGGTCGCGGGCGTTACAATGTCTCAATTCGCGCCGCCGGCCGGCAGTTTGCGTAGCCGAACAACTAGTGAAAAGGAGAGGAACGATGGGGAAGATCGGCACCACCTGGGAACTGGTGAAGCAGAGTTTTGCCATTCTGCGCGAAGATGAAGAGCTGATGCTGTTGCCGGTGCTTTCGGCAATTTCCTGCATGGCTGTTACGGCCTCGCTGCTGGCGGGGAGCGGCTTTTTCTATTACCCGCAGATCAAGGCGGCCATTGCCGAGCAGGGAGGCTGGCACCCGAGCAACAACCTGATTGTTGGCGCCATGTTTGTGTTCTACCTGGCGAATTATTTTGTGATCATCTTTTTCAATACCGCTCTGGTGAGTGCGGCATCGCTTCGACTGGAGGGCGGCGATCCCACTGTCCGCGACGGACTGCGGGCCGCGTGGAACCGGGTGGGCGTTATCTTTGAGTGGGCGCTGGTTGCTGCAACGGTGGGCATGATCCTGCGGGCGATTGAGGAACGCTCCAGCCTGGTCGGGAAGCTGGTGGCGGGGCTGGCCGGCATGGCATGGACCCTGGCCACATTCTTTGTGGTCCCTGTGCTGGCGTTTGAAAATCTGGGGCCCGTGCAGGCATTTAGCCGCTCGGCGGAATTATTCCGCAAAAACTGGGGCGAGGAAGTCGTGGGAACCTTCAGCTTTGGGCTGATCTTTTTCCTGCTGGCCCTGCCGGGAATCGCGCTCCCGCTCCTCGGCGGCGCCCTGTTCGGCGGCATCGGAGTCACGGTCGGCGGCTGCACCATGATCATCTACTTTATTTTCCTCTCGGTCGTCAGCGCCTCGACGCACGGGATATTCCTGGCCGCACTTTACCGCTACGCCACCAAGGGTGAAGTTTCCAAAGGCTTTGACCGGCAGACCCTCTCCTCCGCCTGGCAGCCGAAGCCCGGTTACGGCATCTAGAGACCAGGAATCGCCGGTTAGTGGCAGCGGTTCCTCAGTGGTTGGGTCACTTGTTTGTGCTTGTTGACGAAAATGCGACGCAAGGTCCCCGCAGGTGCTGCAGGGCGAACCTCGGTGTGTGACTAAGGCCGCTGCCTCCGGCCGAAAAGGCCGGAGGCGCTCAGCCCGAAAGCAGACGGTTGGGTGAATCCCCTAGGGTGTGGTAGTTATCGAACCGCTGTTGTTGAACACTTTCGTTTGAGTCACGGTCAGCGTGCCCGGGCCCGCACAGGCAGCCACAGTAGCATACTTATTGGATGTCTGAACGCCAATCAGGCTCCAGGCGGCATTGACGTTATAGT
>JAJXZM010000100.1 GCA_021780055.1 Acidobacteriota bacterium | reverse complement strand
TTTCCTTCTTGTCCCAGATGTGGTTTCCCGTGGTCAGAACGGCAATGCCGAGGCCGAGCAACTCATCCGCCAGGCCCGGCGTAATGCCAAACCCCGCTGCTGCGTTTTCACCGTTGGCAAGAATCAAGTCCGGAGCATACTCCGACACCAGTCCCGGCAGGCTCTCTTTCAGAATGTTTCGCCCCGGACGTCCAAAGATGTCGCCGATATACAGAATCTTGACGGTATCGTGCAAAGTTCTCCTACAGGGGCCGGCTTGGCGCCGGCATGTCAATTTCAGGTGTTATCCAGGAACGCAGGAATATGTGCGGGACTTCAGACCGCCGGTTTCAGCAGCCGGTCGAGCACTTCACTGTACTCGACGACTTTCTCTTCCACCTGCCGGGTAGTCGCTTCATGCCTGGACTTCATCTGGTGATATTCATCCGCAATGTTCAGGGCGGCGAGCACCGCCACGCGAAGTGAATCCACATTGCCGCTCCGCGTTGCGATCGAGTGCATCTTGCCGTCCACGTAGCGCGCAAGCTCTTCGAGATACACCGAATTCATGCTGCCCTTGATGTTATATTCCTGGCCGTAAATCACGATTCGGATGGAATCAACTGGATTGGACAAGCGCCTCCTTCCCGCCCCTTGCACAACAAGGCGGCAGGCAAACTTCCTGCTATTATCCCGCGCTGTTCGAGCCTGTCAACTGGTCAATTTGGCTCAGGAGTTTCTCGACGCGGGTCCGCACTTCTTCCCGCTCGCGCCGCAAGACCTTGATTTCGTTCTGCAGCGCCTCCAGGTGTTTCTGGCTGTCGCCCGTGTCCTGCTTCAGCGACTCAAGCGCCTTCTCAAGGTCCTGCTTTTCAGCAACGGCACGCTTGAAAACCTCGGTCGCCTTTGAAAGCTTTTCTTCCAATTGCTGGAAGCTCTCGTTCAGATCCATTACTTTGGCCCCGTTTCCGCCCGCCTGCGTCTATCCCCGGATTTGAACACCCAATGGTCCAAGGGCCTCGACGATCCGCCGGCTTCGAGTTTCAACCTCGTCGCTCGCCAGCGTGCGGGTCGGACTTTGAAATGTAATGCGCAACAGTAGACTCACGTGCCCCGGCGGAATCGTGCCTTTCGGAAGCTCCTCAGCGGGACGCCGTTCCACCGGCGCCATAGACAGGAGTTCTTCAATTCCAAGGCCTCGAATCACCTCTTCCAGGCGCCCATAAGATGTGCTTCCGGGTACAACCAGAGAAAAATCACGTTCCACCGGCGGAAACTTTGAAATCGGCTTATAGCTGGGTTGCCTTAAGGCCGCGCCCAGCAGCGCGTCGAGTTCAATTTCCGCCAGCCAGATGGCCCGCCCGCGCAATTTATACTCGTCTGCGAGGTCCGCTCGAAGGCCGCCCAAAATGGCGAGGGTTGCTCCTCCGGAAACGAACCGGCCGGCCACGCCTTTCTCAAGATAGGGGGCTGCAGCGGGCTCAAACTTCAGTTCGGGCAAGTCGAAAGAATCCAGTACCGCTTCAACGTCGCCTTTCAGGTCAGGGAAATCGATTTTCTCTTCGGTACTGTAGATACTCACAGGCTCGCGATTCCCTGTTGCGCCAAGCACCAGAATGCGGCGCTCGTCCGGCAGGCCCTTCTCTCTCGCGCTGTAAACCCTTCCCATTTCAAAAAGCCGAAGGTCGCTGCGGTAGCGGTCCAGGTTCCACTTCAGCGTGTGGACCATGCTCGGCACCGCCGAAGAGCGCATGGCCGCAGCATCCTGGCTGAGCGGGTTTTCCAGCGGCACCGGCGGCCGCTCTGTAAACTTTGCGTTCTCTTCAGGATCAATCATCGCGGAAGGGATAATTTCGCGGTAGCCGAGGGCAACCAGCGTGCTGCTGATTTTGAGGTCCTTGTTTCGCGTCTGGCCAGCAATCGACCGGGGAGGCGCAGGCCGCACCCGCGAAGGCAGCCGGTTATACCCATAGTGCCGCGCCACTTCCTCGATAAGGTCTACCTCGCGGTCAACATCCAATCGGAATGAGGGCGGCGTCACGCGCCAGCCGTCGGTCCCGCGCCGCTCAACCTGGAAACCGAGCGTGCGGAGCACTCGCTCAACTTCCTCCCACGGAACCTCCGCGCCCAACACACGCTGGATTTCGTTCCGGTGCAGTTCGATGAAGGTCCGGATTTTCGGCGACGGATAAACGTCAATGACGCCCCGCAGGATCTCGCCTCCGGCAAGCTGGGCAATCAGGACTGCCGCGCGGTCCAGTGCCACCGGGGCCATTTCAATGTCGGCGCCACGCTCAAAGCGGTGTGAAGCTTCCGTATGCAGCCCCTGTGTTTTTGAGGTGCGCCGTATGGAAACGGGATCAAACCAGGCGCTTTCCAACAGAACGGTTTGCGTGTTGTCCGATATCTCGGATTTTTCGCCGCCCATCACGCCCGCCAGCGCAACAGGCCGCGCGGCATCCGCAATCACCGGGTCAGTGGCCGCAAGCGTCCGGCTCACGCCGTCGAGCGTCTGCAACTGCTCGCCAGCCCTGGCAGCCCGCACTACAACTTTGCGCCCTTCAAGGCGAGTCAGGTCAAAGGCGTGGAGCGGATGGCCCAGTTCCATGAGCACATAATTGGTAACGTCAGCAACGTTGTTGATGGAGCGCTGCCCTACGGCTTCAAGGCGCTGCACCAGCCAATCCGGCGAAGGCTTGACTTCAACTCCCCGAATCACACGGCCGCAATACCTTGCGCAGAGTTTCGGATTCAGAATTTCAATGGACGCCTCGGAGGAGGCCGGTGCGCTGCTCTCCTTGCAGATAAATTCCAGGGGCGGGAGGCGCTTGCGATAGAGAGCGGCCACTTCGCGGGCAACCCCATAATGGCTTAAACAATCAGGCCGATTGCTGGTGACCTCAACATCGAGAACAACGTCTTCACCAACCGCCTGCGAAGATTCAGCGTTCAACCCGATTGAGACGAGGTCCGCTTTCAGACGGCGGGCATCCACCGGGACTTCCACGAATTCTTTCAACCAGTTCAGCGAAACTTTCATGGTCTCGGACTTCGGAAAAGCAGGCCGGCGCCGCAAGAGCGCCGCTGCCGCAAAATCACAACCTCAGAATTGTTCCAGGAACCTCACGTCGCCCTGGTGGAAAAGCTGGATGTCGTTGATGTCGTACTTCATCATGGCAAAACGCTCAACGCCCAGGCCGAACGCCCAGCCGGAATAACGCTCCGGGTCAATGCCGCCGTGGCGCAGCACTTCCGGGTGCACCATGCCGCAGCCCATCACCTCGACCCAGCCGCTCTCCTTGCAGACGCGGCAGCCCTCGCCGCCGCAGAAGACGCAGCTGATCGCCAGTTCGCCGCTCGGCTCCGTAAACGGAAAAAAGCTGGGAGAAAAGTTCGTTCTGATCTTGTCTCCAAAAAACTTCTTGGCAAAATAATCGAGCGTTCCCTTCAGGTCCGCGAAACTGATGTCCGTATCCACCGCCAGCCCTTCCACCTGGTGGAACATGGTGGCGTGGGTGGAATCCGGATTGTCGTGCCGGTAAGCCTTGCCGGGGCACAGGATGTAAAGCGGAGCGCCGTGCTTTTCCATGGCGCGAATCTGCACCGGAGAAGTGTGCGTGCGCAGGACAGTTTCAGAATTGACGTAAAGGGTGTCCCAGTCGTCGCGCGCCGGGTGGCTCTCCGGAATGTTGAGCGCGTCGAAATTGTAATAGACCGACTCAACTTCCGGCCCCGACTCGATAGAGAAGCCAAGGCCCAGGAAGATCTCCTCGATCTCCCGCATGACCTGAGTGACCGGATGGATGGAACCCAACGGCCGGCGGTAACCGGGCAGCGAAATATCAAGTCCAACGGGAAACTGGGCGCCAACAGCGCCCGGGTGGGCCGCCGTGTCGCGACGGAAGGGAACATCCTGCAGAAGCCGCTCTGTTTCGACGGAGGCCGATTGCTGGCGCAACTGGTTGAAGGCGCGGCCCACGGCAGGCTTCAAATCCTTCGGGGCCTTTTTCAGCCAGTTTTCGTCGATCAGTGAGACGAGCCCGCCCTTGCGGGCCAGCCAGCGGTCGCGCAGGTCTTTGACCTTCTGGCTGCGCTCGTGGTCGTCGGATGCACCCTCGCCAATTAGATGCTGCCGCTCACTATCGAGGGCAAGCGAAACCTCGGCAAACAATTCACCGATGGCTTCGGGAGTCTTAACATCGAGATCTTTCAGCGTCTTGTTGGTCTTGTCGTCAATCGACATCCGGGACCGCGCTCGAGCCTTTTTGAGGGGAATCCGATTTTCAGTTTCGGATTCGGACATGGTTTAGCCCGCCTTCAAGGCCGTCTTCACCCGTGTTGCCAGTTCGGCAAAGGCCGGCAGGTCAAGTGCAGCCATTTCTGCGAGGGCTTTGCGGTCAATCTCCACGCCCAGTTTCTTCACCCCGTGAATAAACTGGCTGTAGGTCAACTCATTTTGCCGGGCGGCCGCACCGATGCGAACGATCCAGAGACGGCGAAAGTCCCGTTTCTTGCGCCTGCGGTCGCGATAGGCAAAACGCCCCGCGCGGTCCGCGGCCTCTTTCATGAACTTGTAAAGCTTGCTTTTCTTGAGGAAGTAGCCTTTGGTGAGCTTGGCGAGCTTCTCACGCTGGGCGCGGCGCACAGTGCCGCGCTTGACTCTTGGCATGGGTTTGCTCCTTTCAGAGAATTTCGGGGCAGCAAAGGCACCCTGCCGTTGGCCTTTCCGCACCCACGAAAGCAAAACGACTGCCTGTAGCAGTCCGTTTATTATAAATCAGAAGTGCCGTTTCCGTGTAGTGGCAGCTTTGCGCCCCGGCACGGCAAGACGGACCGCGCGAGACACGCCCTGCGCTCTACCCGGAGCCATCAAATAGTTTCTTAACGTGATTTCCAGGAGATCCGCTTAGCGCCCGTAGGGCAGCATGGACTTCACGTGATGCACATCGGCGTCTGCAATCACGGAGGCCGTACCCAGCTTCCGTTTGCGTTTGCGCGACTTTGAGGTCAGGATGTGGCGGGCGCCTGCATGCCCGCTGATCACTTTGCCACCCGCGGTCAGCTTGAACCGCTTGGCGGCGCCCTTATGCGTCTTCAGTTTCATCTTTGGCAAAACTATCCTCCAGATGTTTCATGCACCGGCGCAGGTTTCGGTTCTTCCTGCGGCT
>JAJXZM010000259.1 GCA_021780055.1 Acidobacteriota bacterium | reverse complement strand
TTGGAACGGTTGGCCGCAGCCATGGAGATACCCCTCTATCAGCTTTTTTATGAGGGGGAAAGACCACCGGACCTCCCTAATCTGACCCAGCGCAAGAGCACCGACGAGCTGGCCATGGAGATTCCGGCAGACCGTGATTCGCGGTTCTTCCAGAAGGTCAAGCGCCTTCTTGGAAATATCAACGACCGCGACCGGCGGCTTCTGCTGTACATGGCACAGAAATTAGCGAATCGTTAAAGCCAGGACGATTCGTCGTTCGGGGATCCATGGGACGCGCGAGGGCTGTATGGAGGGGGAAGCACTCATTCCCACTCGATGGTTCCCGGGGGCTTCGAAGTAATGTCGTAGACAACTCGGTTGACTTCCTTCACCTCGTTCACGATGCGGGTGGCAATCCGTTCGAGAACGTTTGGGGGGATTTTCGCCCAGTCGGCTGTCATTCCATCTTCGGATGTAACAGCCCGCAGAGCGATAGTGGACGCGTACGTCCTGGCGTCTCCCATCACCCCGACGCTCGAAACGGGCAGCAGGATCGCAAACGATTGCCACAATTCATTGTAGAGTTGAGCTGTACGTATCTCCTGCTCCACAATGGCATCTGCTTCGCGAACAATCCGAAGTCGCTCAGGGGTAATTGCGCCCAGAATCCGGACGGCCAGCCCAGGCCCCGGAAAGGGTTGACGGGAAATAACTTCCTCGCCAAGTCCCAGTTCCCTGCCCACCACTCGAACCTCGTCTTTGAACATTTCACGCAGCGGTTCGATCAACTGGAAAGTCAGGTCTGTCGGAAGGCCGCCCACGTTATGGTGGCTCTTGATGGTGGCCGCTGGGCCCTTTACAGAAACCGACTCAATGACGTCAGGATAAAGGGTTCCTTGCACCAGGAAGCGCGGCTCGCCCAGTGCTCGTGCCTCCTGCTCAAACACCCGAATGAATTCTTCACCGATGATTTTGCGCTTTTTCTCCGGGTCAGTCACTCCATCGAGCCGCCTGAGGAACCTTTCTGAATAATCCACCGCCCGCACATTCAGATGGCCCTGGGTCTTAAGCGCTGCGGTTACTTCTTCAAATTCGTTTTTCCGAAGCAGCCCATTATTCACAAAGACGCAGATGAGCTGATCGCCGATGGCCCGGCTGACCAGAGTCGCGGCCACGGCTGAATCCACGCCTCCGGAGAGTGCGCACAGTGCGCGTTCGTTGCCCACCTCTTCCCGCACCCGCCTGACCGTTTCTTCAATCAGCGACTGCGGGTACCAGTTCGCCTGAGCGCCGCACACATCCTCAACAAAGCGCCGGAGGATCTCGCTGCCTGAAACCGAATGGCGGACTTCCGGGTGGAATTCCAGCGCGTACATCCGCGTCTGAACGTTTTCGATGGCTGCAATCGCGTTTTCCGTTCGCCCCGAAACCCGGAACCCCTGGGGCACTTCCACGATGTGGTCGCCATGGCTGTTCCAGACGCGCAGCGGCGATTCCAACCCGGCAAGCAGTTCGCTGGGCGGGGTGATTTCAAGCTCGGCAAACCCGTACTCACGGCGTTTGGCCCGCTCCACTTTGCCTCCGAGCTTGTAGGTCATCAGGTGCAGCCCGTAGCAGATGCCAAGGACCGGCACCCCAAGCTCGAAAACACGGTCGTCACAAGTGGGAGATCCCGGATCGTAAACTGAGGACGGCCCGCCGGAAAGGATGATCGCCTGAGGCTGCATTTTGACAAGATCATCGAATAGGATGTGACAAGGAACGATCACTGAATACACGTGCATTTCGCGAATACGCCGGGCGATCAGTTGCGTGTACTGCGACCCGAAATCAAGGACAACTATAGGACGAGGGTTTTGCATTTTCCCAGATTGCTCCAATGTTCCGCCAAACAGAGACAATATGACAAGGATAGCGTGATGGACAAGCTATTATACAACATATTGTGCTAAGGATATTTAGTAAAGCCAAGCTGTCGTGTGGTGGCCGTGCTAACCCAGGTGAAAATCAGATGTCGTCAGCTACTGGCGGCGCAACGATTACCCGGTCCCGTCCTGACTCTTTGGCCTCGTAGAGGGCTCCGTCAGCACAGTCCAGTATAGCCTCGGCAGCGGGTCCGTGTTGCGGGTACACCGCCACGCCGATCGAAATTGTGATCATCCCCAAAGCCTCCCCTCGGAAACTCAAATTCAGATGCTTGACGGCCTCACGAAAGCGTTCAGCCCGCTGATGAGCAATATCAAGCGGGGCCCCAGGCATAATCAGGAGAAACTCTTCGCCCCCATGACGGCAGGGGATGTCCTCCCCCCTGACGTGTTTCCTGAGAAGCGCGCCCACTTCCCGTAAGACGGCATCACCAGCCTCATGGCCGAAGGTATCGTTGTAGAGCTTGAAGTGATCAATATCCAGAAGGAGCAGTCCGATCGTAGAATTGTTTCGGTTGGAACGCAGGATTTCGCGTTCCAACGATTCTTCCATATAGCGACGATTGAAAAGTCCGGTCAGTGGGTCGCGGATGGACTGGCTACGGAGAGTTTCCCGCAGTTGCAGGTTTGCCAGTGCCAAAGCTACGTGTTCGGCGACGGCGTTCGCCAATTCCTGGCGAGACCTCTTGAATTCTTCCCATTCTTCCGCTCCCATGGCCACAGAATCCGCATGACATTCAACGTGCAGAATCCCCATCGCCTCACCTTGTGCCATCAAGGGCACACAGAGGTAAGAGACTCCGGGCGTCTGCGGCATATGGCTACACTGAGCGGGTGAGTCCAGGTCCTCGACGCAGTGTAACCGTCCGCTTCGGAGCGCCCAGCAGGCATCCGGAAGAAAGGCCGGCTCACTCTGCTGCAGTTCACCCCACAAGCTAACGCCTTGCACCAGGTTCCGCGAGGCAGCGGTGAGATAGACTCCTCCCGAAAAAGACGGGAAGAGTTTCCCACAGTACACCCTGATAACCCGGTAAGCTTCCTCGCAGCTCCGGCAGCTTTGCAGCATCCTCCCGAACTCGCTGAGGATGGTGATTTCTTCGGACCGGCTTTTCAATACGGTCAGTGATCGAGCCAACTTTTCGTGTGTCACCACAAGGGCCTCAGAGGCCTTCTTTCGGTCGGTAATGTCTTCAAGGGAGCCTTGAAAGTACTGCGTATGCCCATCGGGATCAAGGGACCTGTTCGCATTCAGAGAAACCCAGATTGGAGTCCCATCCTTGCGGCAGAACTCGCATTCATATCCGCGAACAGCCCCCTGATCTTCAAGCAATCTTACGAGATTCTGCCGGTCCTCTGCGTGCCTCCAAACTTGCCGCCCCATGTCGCTGATTTCCCTAACAACCTCTTCCGCCGATGCATACCCGAGGATTCTGGCCATAGCAGGATTTGCAACTATGACCCTGCCTTCAGGTGAGGTCCGGAAAATGCCTTCCACGGCCTCAGCGAATAGCCCATGGTATTCCTGCTCGGCTATGTGCAAGGCCTCCTCCGCCCGCTTTCGTTCCGTGATGTCCTCTTTGACGGCTATAAAATGCGTGATGACACCCGCCGCGTCTTTGATGGGAGATACAGAGGCCGACTCCCAATAAAGGTCTCCACCCTTTTTCTTGTTGATGATTTCCCCGTGCCACTCCCGGCCGCTCAGAATCGTTTCCCAAAGCTCCTGGTACGTCGACGCGGAAGTCAGGCCAGACTTTAAAATGCGGGGATTCCTGCCGATGACTTCTTCCCTGGCATAATCCGTGAGGCTGGAGAACCTCGGATTCACATATTCGATGTTGCCGTCTGCGTCAGTGATAACCACGCTGGCAGGGCTCTGCTCGACGGCCCGGGACAATTTTTGGAGTTGCTTGTCAACCCGCTTCTGCTCCGTGATCTCCAGGACGGTCCCGATGCTGGCCCTCTGGCCGCCAGCCAGGACCGTGATCCCGCTCCGAATCTGGATGTCGATTAAATGCCCGTCCTTGTGCATGCCCCGGCATTCAAAATTGAGTGGCCGGTCATCATCTTCCATCCGGGTCTTGATTTTCTCGGCAACGAGTGGACGGTCCCCCGGGTAAATCAGATTCAGCAAGCTCTTTCGGATTAACTCTGGCGCCTTGTAACCGAACATTCTTGCGAAGGCCGGATTCACGTATAAAACACGGTCGTTCTGGAGAACGTACTCGCCCGCCAGAGAGCCCTCGCTGAGCGCTCTTAAAAACCAGCTGATGTCCGTGCTACCATACTCGACCGCCTCCGATGCGTCCGGGCGCTTATGGGCCCGTTGCGACGGCGCGGAATGACTCAAATCCGAACCTAAAGTCTGTGTCTTCCCCATCACTCCTCTCGGCATCGTGTGGCCATGAGTTTCCCCTCCCGCCGCACTGCAGAGCGCCGGATCATGCGGGATAACCAACGTGCTCGGCGTTCCTGTTAATGATCGGCCACATCAGGTACGACAATGAGAGGACACACTTGTAAATCTTTCCCTGCGGAAGGTCACCACTCCCGGTACCGCGGACCTCCGATTGCAAGGTCCGCGGTTCTTTCCAAGGATCAATGCTCGGGTGTATTACCCAGGAGCGGATGGGGTTCCAGGCGCGCTGAAGGCCCAGAAATACGCCGGATTGAGGACATCAAAGTCCCTTGACGCGGTATAGGGCAACTCCATGCGAGGGGACAATAGCACTGATGGTGCCGCCTTCTTTCTCTTTCTTGCCCGTCCACAGGTTCTGCGCGGAATAGCCGCGTTTATTCGTTGCAAGGCCCACGGCTGATGCTTGCACGGAGACTTTCTCTGCCGTCCCGCCGGTGTTGAACAGTCCGACAATCGCGTCTCCGTCCGGCTCCGTCTTGGCGAAAACCTGCTGGTTGCCGTTATCCAGGACCCTCTTCGCAGCGATCGAATCCTGGTCAACAGCGAGGACCGCAGTGTTTTTAAGGTATTTCAGATCCTGTGGGTTAAGGTGAGTAGATCGACGCCGAGGATCAGTGGCGCCGATGCAAGGGCCCACAGGCTCAACTGAGTCCGACGCTCGGTAAGAGTAAGCCCGTCGTTCGAGCCATTCCCTACTTCGATGGAGTCATAGTCGTTGAACCCGCCCGGGCCGGCGTAACGCTGCCACTCGGCCGCGTAGTTGAAGCGTTTCTCAACATTTGCCCAACTGGTCAGCGGATAGCTGCTGCCGCCCTTTTCGCACCTGTAGCATTCG
>JAJXZM010000514.1 GCA_021780055.1 Acidobacteriota bacterium | reverse complement strand
GTTGACAATACGGGCCTGGCCTTCTCCCGGCGGCACATAGGCGGCAACCACAAACTTCTCTCCGGGCCTGGCGCTTTCACTCAACAGAATGGGTTGCTGGGTGCTGATATCTGTCATTTCCACCATTGACCCGTTGAAGAACACCCTTACCCGCCCGTGACCGTTGAATTCCAACCGCAGGGCCAAATGCACAGGCTTGCCCGCAATGCTATAACCTCCCATCGTCCGCGGAATTTCGACCACACGCCGGAACCACACCGGCCGGCCGCTAACACGCTCGTGGAGTTTCACGGGCGTCCAGTCTGAATCGTCCAGGCTGGGGTCTTCGGGATGCGGAATGTCGTCCGGATGCGAGCGCCAGTCAGCGAGCGGCATGGTAATCATGGCTTCAAGCCGTTGGAGAGCGGGACCGAAGGGATTGTTCTGCAGTTCGCGGCGCAAATCGGGCGGCAAAGTCTGGGCCAGCAAGGGAAATGCTGCACCCTCGACAATAAGCTTTTCAGCAAGGAATGAAGCGGCAGAAATCTGGAAGAATCTTCTGCGATTCATGGGCGGCATAAATTCTCCTCCGTCATTGTCTTCATGAACTGCGCGGGCATCTGCTCATCGAGGGGCGGAATGGACAGGCGATATTGACAACCGCCAGGGATGAGATTGTCCGAATTCAGCGAGCGAATCATCAGTGGGCAACCAGCAATCAGCTCGTGCGTTTCAGTATGCAGATTAACCATCATACACCTCCTGCCAGAATTGGAATGCCGGACTTTCAGAAATTTCCTTTGCCTATCGATTCCCCGCCCAGCGCAGGGATTGAACGGCGGCAACATGCCACCGAGATCAGTTCACGGCGTTCGGCCTGCCTTCGGAAGGGCAGGCCACCGTCCCATATTCTCGGCACAGGCCGGAATCAACACCAGCACTCGGCCGTGCCACTGCTGCGGTTGAGAATGCCGGTGAGAATCTGTTAAACTTCTTATCAAGTAAGATCACCGAAGATCGTGGTGCATGTTTTTACGACAGGCCCCACACAGGCCGGTGGGCGGCGAGCCATGAGTGGGAGACTTATGCTGAAAGGCAATAGAGGTTACTCATGGATCAAGGAATTGTTTACGTGGTGGGAGCCGGTCCCGCCGGACTTTTTGCTGCCCGCAAAATCGCAACGGCCGGTCATCAGGTTCTGATTCTCAATCGCGACATCAAGCCGGGCGGCCTTGCCGAGTACGGCATCTATCCCCAGAAATTCCATATGAAGAACGGCCTGCGGAAGCAGTTCACCAAAATCCTGGCGATGCCCAACGTGGATTACATCGGCAACGCGCGGGTACGCAGCGACGAACGGCTGACCGTCGAGGGGCTTAAAGACTGGGCCCCCGCAGCCATCGTTTACGCCGTCGGCGCGCAGGGAACAAAGAACCTCGGACTGCCCGGCGAAGAGGCCAAGGGCGTCTATTCGGCCAAAGACTTTGTTTACCACTACAACCTGCTGCCTCCGTTCGCGTCACAGGATTTCTCTACTGGCCGCCGCGTGGCCATCATCGGGATGGGCAACGTCATGGCGGATATCGCGCGCTGGCTGCTGATCGACCAGCCGGGCGAAAAGCCCGACGAAGTCACCGTGATCGCGCGCCGTGGTCCTTTTGAAGTCAAGTTCGACCGCAAGGAGTTTGACGAAATCGAGGCATTCCTGGACCGCAAAGAATTGCAGGATGAATTGAATCGCGTTGCCGAAGCCTGCAAAGCGGCTGGCCAGGACGTCGGCCAGGTTGCCGACTCGACGCTCCCCTGGCTGAAAACCCCGCTGGAAACTCCTCCAGCCTCAAAGCTGAAATTCCGGTTTCTCTCTTCGCCCATCGCAATCGAGCCTGGCGCGGACGGCCGCATCGCGCGACTGCGCGTTGTGGAGAATATTCTAGTCCGTGACGGCGAAAATACGCGCCCCAAGGCAACCGACACCGAAACGTTGCTCGACATCGACACGCTCATCTTTGCCATCGGCGACCTTGCAGACCCGGGCCTGGGTCTGCCCTACGCAAGAAATTCCTACACCACAAACCCTGACATCTCCGACCCGGACCGCGCCGCCTACGAAGTTTTTGACCCCGCTTCCGGAAAAGTGGTTGACAGCGTTTTCGTGGTTGGGTGGGCGCGCAAGGCCAGCGAGGGACTGGTGGGGAAAGCGCGGTTCGATGCTGAGCATGGCGTGGACCACATCCTCAAGTATCTGGAGGGCGCGGCAAAGAAGTCCTCGGCGTCAGCGGCGGAAGTCCTCAGCCAGATCCGCGGCAAGGGGATCGAAGCCGTCACCAAAGGCGATATCACGGCGCTTGCCCAGGCGGAAGCTCAGCAGGCGCAAGCCCGTGGCCTGCCGGAGTTCAAGTTCTCCACCAACGAGGAGATGTTGCGCGCCATCAGCGCCAAGGTCGCCGGTTAGCCAAGGCACCGTCCACACAAAACAGTCATACCCGGCCGTGTTGCGTGCCTGCGCGACGCGGCCGTATTTTTTGTCAGTGGTAATGAAGGCCGGCGCTTGATGCCGGGCGGCGTTCACTCTATTGCAGGAAGCGCGCCAAAACATTTCGCGTGACTTGCTGCGCCGCCGAATTCAGGTAGGATGGCCGCACGTTGGGAACTCCGAAATCATCAAGGCCCCAACTCCATTGCATGGAACCCGTCGCAAAAACGGTGGCACCGCTGGGCGCCGTATAAACCGTCGCATCAGAAAAATCCTGCGGCCCCGTCCCAAAAACCGAATGGGCCAGCCGCACCGTGTCTGCTGGCGCGTGGCCATACATCTGGTCAACCTCATAGCCCAGCAAACCGGGAAGCCGGCTGCCCTTCGAGAGGTTTGTGTTCTGGTACACCCAGCTTGATGCATCATCCACCACAATGTCGCTCTGGACCGGATTGGTGTAGTACATCACGCCGATGACCGCATCTTCGGGCAGGTTTACGGGTGACTGTCGCCACTGCACAGTGGTGTACTTCATCAGGTTCGGATCGCCACTCAGATAGTCGGGATCTTCCGTTGTGGCAAGACCCTTGTAGCACACGATAGTCCGGTCCGGATTGCCGTCCGAGTCGGGCTCGTAACGGATCTGCCAATACATGGTGTTGGCGGAGAAAAACCCCAGGTTGATTCCATTGTCGCGTGCGGCCACTACGTTCGCGCGCTGCGACCAGTTCCAGTACTCGTCATGCCCGACCACCAGAAGCGCCTTGTGATTGAACAACGCGGCTTCGTCCTCAGCGGTATCCACGTCGGTCGAATACGTCACGTCATAGCCTTCGCGTTCGAGGAAGCGGACGAAAGGATATTCACACCCGCCAGGAGGACCCTGGTTTGCGGGCTGCACCGTGATCAGAAATTCTCCTGATCCAACGGCCGGTGCGGAAATCGACTGGTTACCCATCGCGTAAGGGCGGTCAAATGAAACCTTGACGGCCGCGCCGGTGGGGCTGTTCCATCCGTAGAGAGATTTGCCGCCCCAATTGTTATAGGCCTGGTAGGTGTTGACGCTCATCTGATAGAGAAAATCCGAATACCGCGCGTCGTCTCGCACCACGAAGATGATGTAACTCTGCTTTCCACTCGATGCCGCCGTCAATTTGGCCAAGTAGATGCCGCTCGTCCAGTCAGTTGGGTCGCTCGAATTCGGAATCGTCAGCGTGTAGGGGTTCGTCCAATGGCATTCCACGATTCCGGTTGTAGGATCGGGCGCAGGGACCGCCTGCTGCGTCCCCTGGAGCGTCACAGGGTTCGTCATCTGCCTCCCGCCCAAACCGCCGTACCACCCCAGCCGGAAAACCTGCAGCGTGTAGGACGAATCAACCGTGTTTACAAAGAACTGGATCTGGCCGCCACGGTCCACACTAGTTGAGGACGCGTAGCCTTCGATCTCATGGTTGGTCGCCGGGTTTGTAAGTTGCCAGTCTGTCGTGCCTGGTTTGGCGTTCTCAAGCTGAATAGGATTTTGAATCGATGGAGTTGAAGTACCAATGCGAAAGTAGGTATTACAACTAAACGTCGCAGCAATGAAAATAATGAGAAGTGCGACAACACAACGGGAAGAGGACTCATTGGACAAGGCCCTTCTCAAACTACGCAGCAATGGTGGAACCTTGACCATAGAGTCGCTTCCAGATCAGCCGCACCTGTTGGCGGATGCACTGGGAAGCCTCCCCGCCTGAATTTACCTCGTGCTTTGATTATACCCGGGCACCCGTGCTTGGCTGTCCAGACCTATCAGTGAATCAGCACAATCCACAACCCTTAATTGCTTCCAATCACGTTAACAAGGCTCGAATCCGGTTTCGTCCATGCCGTGGCGCCCTTGTGGGTAAACCGATGGCCAACGTCATCCCAGTAAAGCTGCGTGAGCTTGTAGTCGCCCTCTTCGTAGTCATATGTTTCACCGTCATCCTGATAAAGAGTGAAATTGCCGTCGGCTCCGGGATAGACGAGCACTTTGGCGATTTTCTGTGCTTCCTCGGTACTTTCAATGGGAGTTCCCTCCGGCACAATCGCGCCCGCCCTCACAAACAGCGGCAGAATAAGGAAGCTATCGGCGCGTTTCTCAACACTCACCTTGCCCTCCGTCTGAGCGCCCGCTGGCTAAACTTGTGGTGCTCTGCCACGCTATACCGACTTTGTACTCGCATTTCGGACTTGTCGGCCTCGCCGCCCGCATTCTACCACTGCCAAAAGCGCTCCCGATCACGGGTCGTTGCTAAAAAAGAAGCGGTTGTTTCGCCACTGATACAACTGTGAACAGGGGCTTTCCCGAGGGCTGGTTAGGTAGTGAGTTGCGTCTCCCTGGAAATCGGATATGCAGATGGGAAGGGTGCTGTAGCGGTGCAGTGTAAACACGGAACCCGATGTCTGCTATGCCTGAGAAGCCTGTATTTAGCAGTTCACAACTGATAGCGCATGTTACAACGCCGCTTCGCCACGTTCCTCGTTGCGGATGCGGATTGCCTCTTCCAGCGGGTAGATGAAGATCTTTCCATCGCCAATTTTACCCGTCTTGGCGGATTTCAGAATGGCCTCGACCGTGGCATCGACAAGTCGGTCCGGCAGAACCATTTCGAGCTTGAGCTTGGGCAGCAGGTCAACGTTGTATTCCCGGCCGCGGTAAACTTCCGTGTGGCCTTTCTGCCGGCC
>JAJXZM010000530.1 GCA_021780055.1 Acidobacteriota bacterium | reverse complement strand
GTTCCTGCAGCCAGTACCGTCCCGACAGGCATCATCATTCCGATTAATAGTGCTAATCCCATTGTTCTTATCAAGTCTCGTCGCATCTTGTCTCCTTTATCTATGAGTCATCTCCTGGGTTGTTCAATTCATCGGCCTTCTCTGCAGCGCATGCGGAAGCAAAAGGCCCCGCATTCAAGCAGGGCCTTTTTACCCCGTTCGATTGATTTGGCAGGTTATGAGCGGGCACGCGCAGTGTTCTGCTTGAGTTCTGCCATCCTCTCCCCGGCCGCCGCGTATTGAGTAAACGTTCCGATGTCATTGACCATCTTGTTGGCGTTCCTGTAAATCATGCCGATGTTTAGGGGATACTGGGTCATCGCCAACGTGTAACGGTCCTCTCTCGCGTCACCTGTATGGATTGCTTCATCCGCCTGGTAAACCATCTCGTGGAGTTCCGGCGTGATCGTGTGAACAAGGTTCTTCTGCCAGGGTTCCAACTTGCCCTTGATCTGGTCAAGCCGCACGAGATCTCGACCAATGACGTCAATGTCGCGCTTGGTCCTTGCAAGCTTGGCAGCTTGCGCCTGCCATACCAGTTGAATTTCCTGGACCTGTAATCGCGCAACTTCCTTCCTTACCCTGAAAGCGCGGTTCTGCATTTGATTCAATAGATTTGACGCCTCCTCGACGTCATACCAGTTAGCGTGGCTCGATGTCACGGCGGGCAGAGAGTGTATTGGAGCAGCAAATAGCATCTTTACAGGCATTAATAACGTTAGTAATAGAGCAAGCCCGGTGATTGTTGCAAAGTTCCGACGCATAATACCTCCTTAAGGCAAAGGTCAACAAAGGCCTTATTTAAAGGCCTCTCTAGTAACCCATGAAGCTTACAAGTGTTGAGATGCATCGGGAGTGGAAATCGTTACCTGCAAGGTTGCACCGCCGCGCACAAAGAGAGTTCTGGCCGATTGACGCATATAAAATCACTAAGTGGTTAATAGTTGCAGGAGCCCTTCGGAGGGCCCATCGAGGCTTCAGCCGGAGGTTTTTTCTGGATTGGCGTTGTTTGCAGCCTGTTTCGCTAGTGGCTATTCCGCGGTACGGCCTGTTGGGTTACGGCGTGCCTTTTAGTAAGGCGAGAAGTTTGTCTGGACGCAATTTCCCTTTTGCCGGCCAAAACTCAGGGAGCGGCTCACATCGAATGCCCCTTCGCTCGTTTGCCCCCTGTACATTCAGATGCGCGTACCGCGAGGCACCGTTGCCTGAAACGGAAAGAAGACTGGCGGCGGGAATCGCGCCTACGGCAGGTCAACAAACGGAAGCAGCAGCGGGGGCTGCACAAGGAATGGAAGGCGCGCAATTTCGCGCAGAGCGCGCTTCATGTGAGCGTCTGCCGTCGGCTCGAGCGTCATGACGAACGGCAGGTGTTCCCTGGGCATGCCTGGTTCCTGAAGGACCGAATCGATATTGATTCGATGCCGCCCGAGGGTTGCGCAAACCCGTGCCAGGATGCCGGGCCGGTCGCGCACGACCAGGCGCAGGTAGTAGCTGACAAGTTCACCGGTCGGCAGCCCAACTTTCTTCTTTTGCCACTCGGAGTATCCGAGCGGGGTGCTTCCCGTGCCGCCAGCCGTGATCATTCGCGCAATTTCGACGACATCGGACAGAACAGCGACGCCGGTCGGTTCGCCCCCGGCGCCGCGGCCGGTCAATGTGGTTGTTCCTCCCTTGTTGCCGATCAGCAGAATTCCGTTCGTGCTTCCCCTGACGCTGGCAAGCTGGGACGACTGCGGGATGATCATCGGCCGCACCCGGATTTCCAGGTTATTACCGCGTTGCTTGCGCGCCGCCGCAATCAGCCGAATGGTTCGGCCCAGCCGGTGGGCGTATGCAAAATCCACCTGTTCGATCCGGGTGATTCCTTCCACCGGAATCTCTTCCACCGGGACCGCCTGGCCGAAACAGACCATGGTGAGGATGGCAATCTTGTAGCGCGCGTCAAAGCCTTCCACGTCAAAGGCGGGATCCGGCTCGGCGTAGCCCAGTTGCTGCGCTCCGGCAAGCGCCTCGGCAAACGAGACTCCGCGATGCTCCATTTCCGTCAGGATGTAATTGGTGGTCCCATTCAATATGCCGTAGACTGCCGCGAAGCTTTCACCGGCAAGGCCGGAGCGGATGGCGTGCAGGATAGGGGTTCCGCCGGCCACGCAGGCTTCAATGCCCAGCTTGACGCCTTTCTCCAGGCTGCGTTCCACCAGTTCCAGGCCGTGCTCGGCCACCAGTTGCTTGTTTGCGGTCACCAGGTGCTTGCCCGCGTTGACCGTGGCAAAGGCAATGGCGCGCGCAGTGGGCAGTTTCCCGACCAGTTCCACCACGATATCGACTTCCGGATTGCGGACCACTTCCTTCCAGTCGGAAGTGAGGGCGACCCTGCTCTTTATCCAGGAAAGGTCCTTATTGTGAATGTTGCGGGAGCAGATCATCTTGAGTTGAAGCCTGCAACCCAGCCGGCGCTCGATCTCCAGACGGTGTTCCTGCAGGACCTTGATTGTTCCCGTGCCAACGGTCCCCACGCCGATGATCCCAAGCCCAACAGGTCTTGCCGCGCTCGCCCCACGACGCAGCTTCTCTCTGTGCGCTGTTTGTGTCATTCGCTTATTCCACAATGGTCAACTGCTGCCCACACGACTTTCGGTGACAGATGTGCCCCATACGGCCGGCAGGGAAGCATCCAGCCGCGAACCATTTATCCTACCATTCAAATTCGATCCGAGTCCGGCGAGTTGCGTACTCGTCATACGGGGCCACGCGAAGCGTTCGGATGTGGCCGGGCTTGTCAGTATATGCCAGGACCACCGTGAGGACGTTCTTCGCGCCCTTTTCCGTGTTGAACCATGGCTCGGGAAGATAGAAATCCTTTTGGGGACCGATGGTCATGTAGCGGCCCACAAATCGGCCGTTCAGGTAGATCAGCGCGTCGCGGTCGGCCACGAGCGTAACCTTCCATGGAGCGAACCACTCCTCCACCGGCGGCTGCATTTCAAACTCTGCGGTGCACCAGGTGAAAAGTGGAAGAAGTTCCTTCTCTTCACCTGTGTTGATCGCCACAGGACTGCTGCCGGCGACTTGAACCTGCGCCGGATCGATCTTGCCGCGGCCCTGCGCGGGACCGGGGAAGCGCTGGATCTGCCAGTTGCCGATCGGTGTGGCGGATGGCGCGGCCGCACCCACTCCCACCGACTGAACACCCTTCAGTTCACCAATGTTCTCGCCAAAATTCGGCGACCCGAAAAGTTCGTATGAAATCTCCAGCGTGTTGTTCCCCTGACTGGCGTATTTCGCCAGGTCAAATCCCACCTGCTTCTTATCGTTTGACGCTTCGGGCACCAGCTTGCCGTTCAGGAAGACTTTCTTTCGGTCATCAGCAAATGTGGAAATGAACATTTTGCCCTGGCCATTGGAGGTGAACGACGAGCGATATTTGACGTAGCCGTAAGGAACGCTGCCAAGCTCTTCCAGCGGCCGCAACGGGGAACTGAGCCACTGGCCGGCGTTTTCTCCGGAGATTCTCTCGGTCCACGTCCGAACTTGCGTGATGAGGATGGGCTGATAGGGAATTTCAGGCGTTGGAAAGCTGATGCGAGAGGCCCGGCCCTTTCGCATATAGCGGAGCTCCGTTTCATTGCCATCCACATGGCACTTGGCCGGCGTGGGTGGGAGCAGGGCAGTCAGATCGTGATTGCCAGGCCGGAATTCAAGGTCCGCCCAGATGTGGGTATGGCTCGATCCGCTTGTGACCAGCAGGGCGGCGTCTGAAATAAACGGAATCGCGACCGGCTTGTCTCCTTCCGCGCCGACGAAATCTTTGATGGGATACTCAGTCGTCCATGTGCGCAGCGCGCGCTCGCGCGGGGCAAGGACGATGATCAGGTTCTGGTTCACCACAAGAGTTTTCTCGTCCTGATCGAATCGCACCCCGAACACCACGGACTCATACTCGCGGTCCCAGTAGATGTAGGTGGTATCGCCTTCCACGTGAGGTTCGTCTTCAGTGGAGATCGAAACCTCCGCCAGACGGCCCGGATCGTCGTAAAGGATCAAGAACTCATTGTCCAGGTTCAAGCCGCGGCCCAGGACTTCCGCCGTCGAATAGCGCAGCGTTGATTCCACGATGGGCACCTGGAGGGCCATCATTTTCATTTCGTGCGCGCCAATGCTCAACTGGCCCTCCCGCGGCACGGAAACGATCCGGTGCGACGGGCTTGCCGGGTCCACGAACGTGAGCTTGAACTGCTGCCCGGCGTTGTTGTTTTCGCGCACGAACAGAAAGCCGCTCTTGCCGTTGACTCGTTCGATGGTGCTGACGGCAGGGTTTGTGGATTCAGCGGCGCCGGGTTGCATGTCGGCGCGGGCGAGCAACTCGCCGAACATCCCGAGCGCCTGGCTGATGCCGCGGGCCTCGTAATATTTCCCCCACAGCCCGCCGGGCTCGCGGATGGGCGCCGCGTAATCGTAAGTCGTGGTCAGGTCCTTTGCGGCCCACTCGAAGTTAGTGCCGCCAAAACCCATGTAGAAGCTGTAGAACGTTGCGCCCTGTTCGATGACCGTCTTGGTCAGCGGGCTGAGCTGGGCAGGGCCCACGCCTTCCTGATCGACGGAGAGTTTTCCCCCGAACTTGCTGAACCATCCGCCCTGCAATTCGGTTACGCCTTCGGGTGAAGTCGGCTCCTCCGCACGCAGTTCGGCAAGCGCGGGCAGCACCTCCTTTGTAATGTTCCAGCGCGGATAGAAATTGCAGAAGTCGGCAATGCGCGCCATGTCGGGATATTGGTTTTCACGTGCCTGTTTGGTCCAGCAGGTGATCAGCGGAACATCGATTCCACCGTTCCAGGCCATCTGGGCCAGTGCGGAAATGTAGGCGCGCTTCTGGTCGTCGGACCCTCCCTTCCAGAAGTTGTATTCGTTTTCAATCTGCATCAGGATGATGGGGCCGCCGGAAGTGATCAGGTGTTTCCCAATGATAGGGAGGACCAGGTTGTACCAGTGCTGCGAAGTCTTGATGCTTTCAGGGTTGTCGCTGCGCAGCGGAAATTGCCTGGCGGTGATCCAGTTCGGGAAACCTCCCACGTCCCATTCCGCGCAGGCGTAAGGACCAATGCGGGCAATCATCCAGAACCCCATTTCCTTGACGAGC
>JAJXZM010000035.1 GCA_021780055.1 Acidobacteriota bacterium | reverse complement strand
CATGCCGTAGGGTTCACGGATGAAGCGCCGCATGCGCTTCATTTCCCGTTCGGAAAAGCCCAGGATGTCGAGCCGGAGCTGGCGGAACTTTTCATGCAGCGATTCCTTGTCGAGAATACGCAGCACAGCGTCTTCACCATGGATCGAGGGCATGATGGAAACGCGGAAGTCGATGGGGCGCCCACGGTAGCTGACCCTGAAGCGGCCGTCCTGCGGGACGCGCCGCTCGGCAATGTCGAGGTCGGCCATCACCTTGATGCGGCTGATCACGTTCGACTGGTGCTCGTAAGAGAGCGGATTCATCGCCTGCTGCAGAGCTCCGTCAATGCGGTACTTGACCACCATGGAATTGTCGCGGCTTTCCAGGTGGATATCGCTGGCGCGCCGCTCCAGTCCCGCGAACACAATCGAATCCACCAGGCGGATCACGGGGCTTACGTCGCGCTCGCCCACCAGTTGCTCAAGCGAAAGGTTCTCGTCGCCGTGGCCGTTCTCTTCTTCGCGAATCACGTCCAGGCGGAACTCGACGGTAGCCTCGTCCAGCACGCGCCGCGAGGGATCGGTTTTGCTCAGGAATTCTTTCACCTGGCTGGGCGCCGCGACCTTGACAACGAGCCGGCGGTCCAACCGCATGCTCAGTTCATCCAGGCGGGCCAGGTTGGAAGGGTCGCCCACCGCAATGGAGAGTTCACCGTCATGGTCCTCGAGCGGGAGGAACTGGTAGTCCAGCATCAGGTCCAGAGGAATGGACCGCAAAATGTCCGGGTCAGGGCGCATGTCGCGGAGATCGACAAACTCGAAGCAATAACGTTCCGCGGCGCGGCGCGCCGTCGCAAGTTCCTCTTCGGGATCAGCCAACATTCCCGGAAGCGTGGTTTCGTTCATCAATGCACCTGCCCTGCCAGTGAAAATAGCGGTAAGTAAAATGCCACCAGCACGAAAGCAACCACAATCGCGATGGAAGCAATCATGATGGGGTCCACCATCGCCACCAGCGTTGAAAGGTCGATGTTTACGTCCTCTTCAAAAAATTCCGCCACGGACTCCAGCATGATCGGGAGCGCGCCCGTGGTTTCGCCCACCTCGATCATGTCGAGCGCCATGGGAGGAAAAAAGCCGCTCATGCGCAGGCTTTCGCTCAGAGGGCGCCCGCCCATCACTTCTATTCTAGCCTGCTCCAGACCACGAGCGAGCAAAGGGCTCGAAACCGATGCCGCCGAACTCTGCAGCGCGGCTACAATCGGGAGCCCGCCCTGGAGCAGCGTTGAAAGCGTCCGCACAAACTCCGCCACTGAAAATTTCTGGAGCAGCCTTCCCACAACCGGAAGCTGGAACTTGATCTTGTCCCACTGGATGCGCGCCGCCTGCGACTTGCCCGCCGCACGCAGCGCCAGAACCAGAAGGACAAAACCCAACAGAACAAAAACTCCCATCCGCTTGATCGTCTGCCCCAGGCTGATCACAAACACGGTCAGCGGCGGCATCGGAACCTGCAATTCGTTATAAAGCTCCGAAAACCTGGGAATGATGAAAGTGTCAATCAGAACGATCAGCCCGGCAAGAAAAACCAGGAGAAACGCCGGATAGATCAGCGCCGAAAGGAACTTCTTGCGGAACGACCGCGCGGTCCTCTGATAGGTGACGTATTGCGTCAGAACCTTATCCAGCGTGCCGCTGCGCTCTCCGGCCCGAAGCGTGGCGCAATAAATCTTGGGAAACTTGCCGATGGCGTCAAAGGCTTCCGAAAGCAGCGCCCCGCCGCGCACCCGCTCCTTGACATCTTCCACTGCCGCGCGAAGTCCTTCGCTGCGGCTCTGGCGGGCCAGCATTTCCAGCGATTTTTGCAGGGGTAGCCCCGATTTGGAAAGCGTCACAAACTGCTGATTGAAGATCAGCAGATCATCTTCCTTGATCCTGGTGCGGCGGGGCGGGCCAACCCGCATCGAAAGGATGCTTTTGGGCCTGACCGAAAAAACGTAGTATCCCTGCGAAGTCAGCCGAGAGCGCAGCTCCCCCTCTGAAGACGCCTCATGCGTCTGGTTGAGGACCTGACCGGCCTCTGTCCCAAGCCTGCAAACGTATTCGCTCATGCATGCTTACCAGCTGCTGTAAGGTGTTCCCTCCAGTGACTGTGCATCGGAACCGCTGTGAACGTCCACCACTCCCGGAACGGTCTCTTCCGGGCTCAAAGGAACTTCTTCAATATCAACCTGCCAGGTCTGATTGGAGCCGGTAAAAGGATCCACCGGCAACCCTCCGCGCAAATAGCCCGCCTGCACCAGGTCATCCAGCGACGATGGAGGCTGGTTCTTGTCCAGCGTGTATTGGTCAATCAGCTTCCTCATGGTGAACAGGTCATCCTTCAGCACTGTTTCACGGGCCCGGATGATGGCTACGCGATAGCTGGGAGCCGCCATCGCCGCAAGAATCAGGATCAGCGTAAGAACCACCATCAATTCCAGCAGCGTAAAGCCGTACTTTGCTACCGGCCTGCTGCCAGTAGCTTTCAAGTCCGGATTGCTCGACCTACCAATCAACATAAGGAATCCCATTCATACCAACACCCGTGCTCTTCGAAAAAACGTCAAAAACATCCTGGCCGCCCCAGCTTTGCGAGTCGGGATCATCCTGCATCGACCGCATTCCCCAATCCGTGTTGCCCGTCATCGGATCAACGGGAATATTTCGAAGGAATTTGTACTTATCCTTACTCCCTTTCAAGGGAACGCCCTTGACAAGCGTCTCCAGCGTGGGCGGATAACCATAAGTATCCATCTCCGTGGGAATCATACCCCGGTCCGCAAAGTCCTTGTAGCGGTCGATGGCGTTCCGCATGGTGCGGAGGTCCTCTCTCAATTCCTGTTCTTTCTCCCGCCGGACCACGACGGCAGCCACGGGAAGAGCAACCGTAGTGAGCAGCATCATGATCGTCATGGCTGCGATCATTTCCACCAGCGTAAAGCCGGCACCGGCGGTACGCGTGTTTGCCCGATTTCTAAAAAGCCCACTCATTACCGTTGGGGTAGCCTTCCCGGAGAAGGAGGCGCAGGTTCGGGAGCCGCAGGAGGGACAGATTCAGCAGGTGCCGTAGGGGTGGGGATTGAGGTTTTTCCGACGGGTTCCGCCAGCGTCTGTGTCGCAGCTGTTTCCGCGGACGATTCAGGCAAGCGGATGACACGTGGAGTCAGCATAATCAGCACGTCCGTTTGCACCTTTTCGTGTTTAGTATCGCTGAATAAGTACTTCAGGCCGGGAATACTTGCAAGCCCGGGCACGCCTGAAACTGTCGTCGTGTCCGTGGTCTGCAGCAAGCCGCCCAGAACACTGGTTTCTCCTTCTTCCAGCCGAATGTCGTGCTCAATTTGCCGCTGGCCGAACGTCGGCTCATTCACGCCGGCAATGTTGACCGACGGCTGCACTGATGAAATCTCAATTTTGGCATGGATCGCGATTTCTCCATCGGGCAACAGGTGCGGCGTCAGGTCCACATTGACTCCAACATCCTGAAACTGAAATTGCGTATTTGTGGCCAGCCCATACCCCGTGCTCGGTTGGCTCGTCGTGGCAGTCACAGCCGTCGGCAAGCCAAAACTGCCGGTGGCGTAGGGTACGCGGCTTCCGATTCGCAGCGTAGCGGTATCCCCATCGGTTACGCGGATTTCCGGACTCTGCATGATGTGCGTGGTGGAATCGCTCAGGATGGCATTCGCAATCGCGCTGGGAAGAACCAGACCATAAGAATTGACCCCAAAGTGTCCGCCCAAAGTGGACTGGCTTAGGGGATTGTAAATGGCGCCTCCCTGAAGTCCGTAGGCAACAGAGCCTGATGATGAAACGGTCGCCGGGGTCAAACCCAGGTCCCGCACCCGGTCGGCGTCCGCTTCCAAGACAGTTACGTCGATCATGATCTCGGCCTTGCCGCGGTCAAGGTCATGGATCAAGGCAACAGCCTGGCTCACCTTTTCGGGCGTGTCCCGGATGATGATGGCGTTCGCGCCTGGGTTGTCGATGATCTTCTGGATAGCCAGGATCTGCTTAAGAGCTGTCGTGATAGCCGTTCGGTCAGCGGGTTTGAGAGAATTGTCCAGGTAGACTGTTCTCGTCACCTCCGTCTGGTAATCGCGCCGGTTGGAAGGGTTGTCAGGAACAACCAGCATGGTGTTTGAGGTGATCACTTTCCAGAAAGTATGGGTCTGCAACGAAAGAATGTGCAGCGCATTTTCAATCGTCACATTATTCAGATCCATTGAAACCGGCTGGGCCTGGAAGTCAGACGTGAAGGCGACATTCAATCCAGCGAGTTTGCAGAGCGTCTCATAGACACGTTTGCTGTCCGCGCTGATGCGGAAATGAGTCAGCGGTTCCTTCGGAAAAGGTTTCAGTTCGGGCGACGCGGACGCGGGCTGGCGCTCGCTGGCCTTGATGGCTGCTTTCAGACCATTCTCGCGCGCCTGCTTCACTGCCACTTCTTGAGACAATAAACGGTCCAGTTGCTGTTTCGCAGCCTCGTTGCTGGGATCTATGCTGAAGGACTTCTGGAACTCTCCGATGGCTTCCGGAACCCGTTGCTGCTGCAGAAATTTCTTTCCCTGTTCCAGGTGGAACAGGGAAGCTTCCATTCGCGCGTGCGCTTCCTGGAGCTGAAATTCGGCATTCGCAGGTTCTGACTGGGCGGCCTTCTCGTAGTTGATCAGCGCCGTGTCCCAGTCCTTCATGAGTTCCGCTTTGCGGCCCTTCTGGAGGTACACGTTACCCGGAGCACAGGCTGTGCAGACCAGCAATGCCGCAATCGCCACCCCTCCCGCAACCCGCCGCATCATAAAAGACACTTCCCCACAAAACACATAGACTTTTATAGACTCCATTATCGGCGAAGACGTTGCCTGAAAGCAAGGGAACATATCGGTTGCAGGGCCCTCAAAGTAGCCTATCGAAGGAATTAACTAAGTAGGAAACTGATTGTGATAAAATGCAACCTGGGGTTCACGATTACGACAAGGAGGATGAATATGAGCAAGCTCTTGCGCTGTAGCGACTTGGGAACCAACTGCCCCCAAGAAATCCGTGCCGAGACCGAGGAAGAATTGATGAAACTGGCCGCCGAACACGCGGAAAAAGATCATGGAATCAGCGTCGCCAGCATTCCTCCCGCAATGCTTCAGATGGTCAGAGCCGCCATCAAGG
>JAJXZM010000081.1 GCA_021780055.1 Acidobacteriota bacterium | reverse complement strand
CAGCTTGAAAACCATCTGCGCGCCGTGTTCGTCTATTCGCTCGACTCAAAGAAGGCAACGCAGATTACCGATGGCATGAGCGATTGCCTCTACCCCAACTGGGATGTGAACGGGAAGTATCTTTACTTTACCGCCAGCACCAACATGGGACTGACAGCCGGGTGGCTCGACATGACGAATGAGCAGCATCCAGTAACACGAAGCGTATACGTAGCAGTGTTGCGCAAAGACCTGCCCTCGCCGCTCGCTCCCGAAAGCGACGATGAAAAAGCAGCGGAAAAGAAAACCGGCAAGGACGGCCAGCAGGCCCAGGGAGAAGAGGCCGGAAAGAATGGTGAGGAAAAAGGCGAGGAGAAAGCCGGCGAGAAAGCCAAGGAGAAGAAGCCGGTCAAGGTAACGATCGATTTTGAGGGCATCGACCAGCGGGTTCTTGCCCTGCCCATTCCTGCGGAAAACTACGTCGGGATGTCTGCCGGCAAGACGGGCGTGCTGTTTCTGGCCGAGCTTCCGCCAGTATTCGTTGGCGGCGAGATGCCCGAAGGTCCCACGGCGAAGGTTTCAAAATTTGACCTGAAAACCCGAAAAGTGACACCCTTCATTCCCGCAGTCAACAATTTCGTCCTGTCGTTCAACGGCGAGAAGGCGCTTTACGAGCTTCATGACAAGTGGTTCATCGTGCCTACCGCCAAGGAGCCCAAGCCGACCGACGGCGCGCTGAAGATGGACAACATGGAGGTCTATGAAGAGCCGCACGCCATGTGGGCGCAAATGTACAACGAGGTCTGGCGCATCGAGCGGGATTTCTTCTACGATCCGCACTACCACGGCCTGAATATTGACGAAGCCAAGAAAACGTTCGAGCCCTTCCTGGCTGGTATCGCGAGCCGCAACGATCTGAACTACCTTTTCCAGGAGATGCTCAGCTATATAGAAGTCGGGCACATGTTCGTGCGGGGCGGGGAACAACCGGAACAGAAGAAGGTAACGGTTGGACTGCTCGGTGCGGATTACAAAGTTGAAAACGGCAGGTACCGGATCACTAAAGTCTATAGCGGCGAAAATTGGAACCCGCAACTCCACGCGCCGCTCACGCAGCCGGGCGTCAACGTCAAGGCGGGCGAATATCTGCTGGCGGTGAACGGCCGCGAGCTGACCGGAGCGGACAACATTTACAGTTTCTTCCAGGAAACCGCCGGCAAGCAGACGGTGATCCGGGTGGGTCCGAATCCGGACGACAAGGGGTCGCGGGAGGTGACCGTGGTGCCCATCCCGCGCGAGGAACCGTTGCGGAACCTCGACTGGATCGAGAGCAACCGGCGCACGGTGGACAAGCTGAGCGGCGACAAGCTTGCCTATGTCTATCTACCCGATACGGCTGGCGGCGGCTATACGAATTTCAACCGCTATTACTTCTCTCAGGTTGGCAAGGAAGGCGCCGTGATCGACGAGCGCTTCAACCACGGCGGCCAGCTTGCCGACTACATCGTCGATTACCTGCGCCGGCCCGTGATGAGCCTGGTGATGACACGTGAAGGACAGGAGTACAAGGAACCGGTCGAATCGATTTACGGCCCCAAGGTGATGATCATCAACCAGTTTTCAGGATCGGGAGGCGACGCCCTGCCGTGGTATTTCCGCAAGGCCGGGATCGGGCCGCTGGTCGGCGTCAGGACCTGGGGCGGCCTGGTCGGAATTGGTGGCTATCCGCAGCTTATGGACGGCGGCATGGTGACGGCTCCACGCTGGGCCATCTACGGCCTGAACGGCCACTGGGAAGTGGAAGGCCACGGGATTCCGCCGGACTACGAAGTGCAGATGGATCCCAAACTCTGGCGCGAGGGTCACGATCCGCAGCTTGAAAAGGCGGTCGCCGTCGCTCTGCAACTGCTCAAGGAGCACCCGTTGCCGAAATATCCGCGCGCACCTTATACGGACCACCATCAGCAACTGCCGACCACGCCTCCCGGTGAGTGAGACGTGGTTTCTGACAGACCCGCTGGCCATGGGCGTCCGCTACGACGAAATGGACCCCGACGAGATGCGCAACATCGCTACCTTGATGCCCAATGCCCGCGCCACCATCAGCAGCCGCGGCAGCCACATGTGCATATACGACGACCAGCAGTGGTACTTCCGCGAGGTGATTGGATTTCTTAAGCAGCGGGCGTAGGACTGGGGCTGGGAAAACGCCCCTCACCTGGTTGCTCGCGCGCCCGCCCTCTCCCCTCGGAGAGGGGAATCATTCTTTTGGTTGGTAGCCACGGCATCGCCTCTATGCCGCGGGTTCTTCGGTTATGACCTGACAAAAAGCCCACGGCACAAACCCGCTGCCGTGGCTACTTGCTGCGCCACCTGACCCGAGAGCCGACGCAACACGCGGGCGACTACGATAACGACCAGAGCGCAGTCGAACTCCGAATTGCAGGGTCAGAGAAGAGGATGTAACCTTGCCATTAAGGCGATTGGCGATGGAAACTGCGTGCAAGCGCTCCGGAGCGGCGCTCCTTCTGGCTGTTTCGTTTCTGTGTCTTGGCGCCGCGTGGGCGCACTTCCCCTGGTTACAAACTGCGCCTCTCGGTTCTTCGGTTCACCAACGACCTGCGGATTGCCAGATTTCCGGCTTGGTGGTCGACGCGGGAACGGGAAAACCGATGCCTGGCGCCCAGGTAAAGGTTTTTTCGCCTCCGTCCGGGGTTATCGGTGGCGTTATACCGGTTGTCGTCCCCACCTCGCCTTGCGTGCGATGCGATCCACTCGGCGTACTGCGGTACCGGCTTCGGACCGATGCCACAGGCCACTTCACCGTGCGGAAAATGGAACCGGGTGCGTATGTGGTCAGTGCGGTAGCCGATGGCTATGCCGAACAGGTTTTCGATGCCCATGAAAAGTACATGAGGGACGCCTTCTCGCTGCGACCCGGCCAGGAGCGCGACGATATCGTGGTCCGGCTGCCGCGCGCCAGCGTGCTCGCCGGGCGCGTGATCGACGAGCACGAAGAGCCGGTGCCTGGGTCCCTCGTACAAGTGCTGCAATATGGGCCAGAGGGTGTCCTACAGAAAATGCTACTGCCGGTGACGGGGACAATGACGGACGACCGCGGCGAATATCGGGTGTTTGGCTTGCTGCCGGGCCGCTATTATCTCGTCGCCGGGTACCAGCCGGACTTCGACCTGGGCGCCTTTAATGTCTACGACCTGGAGCGTAAATTTTATTTCGCCAGGATTTCCCGGCCGGTTGCGAGCTGGGAAGCCTTTCCCCCCTTGTTTTTCTACCCCAGCGGCACCGACCCTTCTCGCGCAAGGCCGGTGAACCTGGAGGAGGGCCAGGTCATTTCCAACCTTAATATCTCCGTTCGGCCAATGACCAAGGGGGAGCAGGCGGCCATCGACAAGTTCCATTTGCTTCCGCCTCTCAGCGGAGCGTGTGAGGCGTCGGGGAGGGTGATGAATGCTGTCACGGGCCACCCGCTGGGGAACGCCTGGATGTTTCTCGGGCCGAGTTTCTCCATGTACCGGCATCCGGCTGTGCACATCCGCACTGACAGCGGGGGCCGCTTCGACTTGCAGTCGATCCCTTGCGATTGGAGCCTGCCGCTCGGAGTGCGGGCAAATGGATTCGTGGAGCAGGAGAAAGAACCGAAATTGGGCCCGACCTATCGTGTTCAGCCGGAACCGCAATTTCGCTCCCAGCACAAGATCACCGGCATGCTGATCAAGATGGCGCCGACCGGTGTAATCGCCGGAAGAATCATCGATGCGCATGGCAATCCGGTCGAATGCGCGCATATCACTGTAGCAAACGCCTATCCATCGAGTGATCCCCGTCGGTGGCT
The DNA here is from genome assembly GCA_021780055.1 of Acidobacteriota bacterium. The sequence goes on along the minus strand of JAJXZM010000081.1, from coordinate 1,366 downwards.
GACGCCGTATCGAGAAACGGTGACCGACGACCTGGGCCGATACCGCTTGTTCGATCTTCCTGCGGGAGAATATTACGTCGCCGCACAGACGCGGACAACCCAGCCGATTCCAGCGCTGCCAGCCTCTACTTCCGACTTGCGTTTATTGGGCGCCTCGCCGGGCGTTTCGGTGTCGCCGTACATCTACTATCCGCATGCGACAACACCTGGCGATGCTTCGCTGGTTCGCCTGGCGCCAGGCGAGCAAATGACGGGAATCGACTTTTCGCTTTCGCCGGTTCCGACCTACGAAATCAGCGGCACGGTGCAAGGGACGGCGTGGCGCCTGGCGGGAGAGAAAGTCAGGTTGATCCTGGTGCCGGCGAAAGGCGCGTTTGGAATTTCCCTGAGAAACGGCGATGTCGTGCAGCTGGATGATTCCGGCCATTTCCGCATTTTGGGGGTGCCATCGGGTTCGTACGTGCTCTGGGCGGTTCTTGCCGCGGGTATGACGCCGTATGCCGCCTACGCACCCATCACCGTGTCCCACGCGAATGTTACCGGCGTCAAGCTTGATCCCCAGGGCGGTTGGACGGTTCACGGCAACTTGACCGTGGAGGGCCAGCCGGACAGTCATTTCCAATATCGCGTCATCGCGGAGCGAGAAGGTGCTGACTTCCTCTTCCAACGGGTCCAGGCAAATGACGTGCACTCGGGAGATTCGTTCGCACTGAAGGGCCTGTTTCCCGGCCGCTACCGGATTCGCGTAGAAATGTGGCCGCAAGGCGGATTCATCAAATCCGCCACGTTTGGCTCACAGGACGTGCGCACCAATCTCCTGGAAATACCGCAGCAGCAGGCGGCTGGGTTGCTGGAGTTGGTAGTGAGTTGGGACAGGGTGCAGATTCAGGGCACCGTGCTCGGTCCCGATGGCCTCCCGGTGACGTCCGCTACCGTCGTGTTGGCGCCGGCTCCAGGACTGAGGAGTGACGCCTGGCTTTTCAAGTCTGTTCCCACCTACTTCGAAGGCCATTTCCTGTTGCAGGGAATTCCGCCGGGCAAATACACGCTGTTCGCCTGGGACAAGATCGCCTACGGCGCCTGGCTCCAGCCTGGATTTCTCGATGGCGCGGAAGGATATGGCGTCGCTGTCACCGTAGTAGCGGGACAGAAGCAAACCGTGACGTTGCATGAGATCGTCGCCAGCGGTGCGGCAACTGTAGTCGGCCACTGAGTGCGGCGAAGCGCAGTGTTCGTGGCGGGGCTGAAACCCCGCCCTCCTGACAAACCATCCTTATTGCATCAATGATGCTCAGGCCGCTTTAACTTTCAGCATCACGACGCCGTGCGCGGGCACCTTGGTGGAATAGTAGTGGCCGGAAACCTC
>JAJXZM010000564.1 GCA_021780055.1 Acidobacteriota bacterium | reverse complement strand
TCAGCATCTGAGATTTCCGGTCCGTCCGCTTGCCGAGTTTTTGATTGAGAAACCGGCCCTTGGCCATAACCTGTACCCTGATTTCAGTTTAAACCCTCCTTCTGGAGGGACGAAGCAGTTCCTTCGCTTCGCTCAGGATGGCAAGCAAAGAGACTCCGCCTGACGGTCTGGTGGCGCAGTTTACCAGTGCGCATCAGGCGAGGTCGATCTCGAGCTTGGTGACTGAAGCGGGCTTGAACGTCCAGGTAAAGCGTGAACCTGAAACGTTTGCGGGCGCTTCCGTGGGTTCGACGGCGTTCGGGTGCTCAAAGGTGTTATGCGCGTGAATATCCGCGTTGGCCAGCACGGTGGCCTTGCCCGACCGAGCCGAAGCGCCACGCAGCACGATTTCCGTTGTGCGCTCCTCGCTCGCGTGCGGATTCACCACGGTCACGACCAGCTTTTTCTCCTTTTGATGGAGAGACGCCGAGCCTGCCAGCCCCCAAAGCGTCTTGCTTTTTCCTTCGTAGTTGTAGGAGATGGATGGCGCGTCGGCGACAAACCGCAGCGAATGGCCGCCACGATGCGCCTTATACATGTCGAACACCCAGAAGATAGGAGTTACCGTGAAGCGGTCTTCCAGGGCGAGGAAGGACGTATGAATGTTGTTGATGAGCTGGGCCGCATTGCACATGGCGAGCTTTTCCGCATGGCGGTTGAAAGTGTCGAGCGTGATGCCGGTGACCAGAGCATCGCGCAATGAAGGCGGATAGCTGAAAAGGTAACGCGGGTCGATGGAGGGCCCCTTGTGCCAGGCTCCCCATTCGTCCACCACCAGCTTGACGTGGTGGTCCGTGTCAAGCTCTCCCATCGCCAGCCAGTGCTTGGGGATGATGGAATCCATCACGTCAGCCTGCCACAGCATCTGGTACCAGCCCGGCACGTCGAAATCAATGGAGCTGCCATTGCCGGTGGTCCAGCAGTAGTAGTGCAGCGAAAGGCCAAACATCCGCCTGATCAGGCCTTTGTCCTTGACGGCCAGACCTTCAAAAAAGCCGCGTGTCCAGTCAACCCGGGCATCGTCTATTGACGCGCCCGGACCCGACCCAATGAACTGCAGCCTCATGCCGAAGTTGGCCACCCAGGTTGTGAAGCGCCGGAACTCCGTTGCATATTCCTGAGGCGTGAAATTTCCTCCGCAGCCCCACGACTCATTTCCGACGCCCCAATACAGAACGTTGTAGGGGTCCTTACTGCCGTCGGCGGCGCGCTGTTTGGCCAGCGTGGTGCTGCCTGCCGGCGAATTGCAATATTCCACCCACTCATAAAAATCGAAGGGCGTCAGGCTGCGGACGTTGGCGGCGAAGTAGGGCTTGGCGCCTGTCAACTGGCAGAAGCGCATGAACTCCGGAGTGCCGAAAGTATTCGGTTCATACTTCTGTGGACCGTCGGGGGCCTTCCAAAGCTCGCGTGTATTGGCCCAGAAATTGGTGCGGACAGGGCGCTCGGCCTGCGGGCCGATGCCGTCGCGCCAATTGTAGCTGTCGGCAAAGCAGCCGCCCGGCCATCGGTCCACGGGAACCTGCATCTGCCGCATACGGTCCACCAGCGCCTTGCGGATGCCGCCTTCGTTCGGGATTTTCGAATTTTCTCCCACCCAAATTCCGTCATAGATGCAGCCGCCCAGATGCTCGGTGAACTGGCCGTGGAATTCAGGGGCGATTCTTCCTACCGGTTCGTCCACCAGGATTTCAATGGATCCTTCGGCCGCTTGCGAGGTTCGTGGGGCCACGCCCGCGGCGGCAAGAGCCAGCGATGAAGAAAGAAATTCGCGACGTTTCATTGGATTCCCCTTCCGGCAGCGGAATGGCTGCAACTCTCACGGCGCCGTTTGCCGTCTTCAGGCGCATCGCAGAATCATATGCCAGCGGTCTTTCCGGTTCAATTACGATTTGCAAATCATGAGCAGAAGGAAGAGGATGCAGAGGTGTGAATTATGAATTCAGGGTTGGAAGACTCTTGCACGCCAGGTTTGCGGCAGCCAACGTTCTCAGTTCCGTTGCGGGACAATCATTACTTGTTACCGACCGGTCGTTGCGTTTGCATGTCTGACTGCTTCGTCCGCTGAAAATTGATATCCTGAAGGAGAAGAACCATCGATCATTGTGGCCGGCAGCTCATCGGGAGTTTGGGCCGTTCAGTGTTTGCAGAAAGGGAGAGTGGATTTTGAAGAAGAAAGACAGCCGTTGGGAAGCGCTGGAGGCAGAGATTCGCAAGACCACGATTATTGAATCGAGAAGGCTGGATAGCGCCCTGGGAGCCAGGATTGTTCTGGCAAGCGAAGCGTTTCAGCACACGGGCAGTTTCAAATTTCGGGCCGCCTTTAACGTTGTCATGCGCGCGGAGGCGGACCTGTTTCTGACGGCGTCCTCGGGAAACTTCGGGCAGGCGCTGGCCTATGCGTGCCAGTTGCAAGAGAAGTCCTGCATTGTCGTGATGCCTTCCACGTCGGCCCAGGTGAAGATTGACGCCGTGCGAAGCTACGGCGGCAAAGTCGAATTGATCGATGTGATGGCGAAGTCGCGCTGGGACCGCGTGTGGGAACTGGCCAAGCAACATCCGGAAGCTTACGTTGCCAGCCCGTACGACGACCCCTTTGTGATCGAAGGGAACAGCAGCCTGGGCAGGGAACTGGCGGATCTGGAATATGATTTCGACAGCGTGGTTGTTCCCGTGGGCGGCGGCGGGCTGGCCTCCGGCATTGTTGTAGGGCTTCAGGAAGCAAAGAAGACCATACCTGTGATAGGAGCGGAACCACTGATGGCCAATGATGCGGCGCGCTCTCTACGGGAAGGCCGGATTGTTTCAAACGAAAGCGAACCGCAAACCATTGCCGATGGCGCCCGAACGCTGTGCATTGGTGACCGCAACTGGGAAGTGCTTAGGACCGGGCTGAGCAAGATTGTCGAAGTCCCTGAGGACAAAATCATCGAAGGGCTCCGCGCGCTCTTCAGCCTGGCGAACCTGAAGGTGGAACCGACCGGCGCGCTTGCCATCGGAGCTTTGCTCACCAGTTCTGAAGAGTTTGCGGGGAAAACCGTCTGTTGTGTGGTGAGCGGCGGCAACGTTGACCCGCAGGTTTATGCGCGCCTGTTGCTGGACTAGAAGCAGACCGGGAAAAGGATCTCTCTGCAGGGGCCTTGGTGCAACGTGTCAGTGATTTGGGGGCAATCGGTCAGTTATTGCTGATGTTCTGCAGGCACAATGAAGGTTCGCGACATGCGGTCGTGCCACGTCAGGCCCTCGGCGTCGACCACCGCCCAGATAAAACCCATCAGCAGCGCAGCCATTGAAACCAGATAGCCAATCCCGCGCCAGAGGCAGTGCGAAAACGTAGGCGGGTTTCCTTCAAAAGTAATCACCTCAAGCCCTGTCCAGATCAACCCCGGCGTGGCAGATGCCATCGCCGTGGAACCCACAGCGTAAAGCAGGATTAAAAACGCGCCGACAACTCCAACAATGGCGATGTCGAGCGGCTGGCGGGAAAAGCTTCCTCCCACCCACCAGAAGATCAGCGCGTAGAGGGCTGCTCCGCCCAGCAGTATGCCCGCATCAATCAGCGCAGCGTAAAAGCGCAGGGTCATGCTGGCAATGGCGGCAGCGGGCGAATCATCCTCCGCTGCTCTGCCGGAAGAATCTCCAGACGGCCCAAGCTCAATCTCCAAGGGCCCTGTATCAGCGGGCGACTCGGGCATGGGTGGGGGAGGAGGACTGAAAAATTCCTGCTTTTCTCCGTCTTCCCTGAAGGCGGACTCAAAGCTCGCCATTCCAAATGAAGGAGGTGCCGACTGGACCTCCGGCTTGGGTTTTGCCTTGCCGGCCGGCTCTTGAATAGAAGGGAACTCGATCAGCTTAGTGCGAGGTTCTTCCGGAGTTGGAGCGGGAGGCCCTAACTCGAAACTAAGAGGCTTAACGCTGTTCTGTTCTTCCTTTTGGATGCGTGCGCGCCGCTGGCGATACTCTTGCACGCGTTCGGCAAGCTCAGCCTGCCAGGGTGATATACCCGAAGGGTGTGGAGGCGCCTGGGGAGGCTTTTCTTCATGTTTCTTGGGAGGTGCCGGAGGTGGGGGAATCTCTTCCGGCTCAAGTTCCACATCCAGATCGCCAGATTCCTGGTTGGTCAGGTCGGTCTTGTCGAGGACAAATTCCGGCCCCGACAGGGGGAGTTCCTCCGACTGTGGATCAGGATGGTGGAAGAGCGGGGGAATTCCTTCACCTGGGCCGTTCACCTGAGTGAAGTGATGCCCGCACTTCTTGCACTCTTCATGTCCGGGAAAACTTACGAAGCCACACTTTGGGCATTTCACTGCGACTGGAAACCCCCTTCAAGCATCCAAGCAAAGTTCCCGCATCATCTTACCAAATTCATGCGCTCCAATAAAGCTTTTGCGGGTAAAATACGAGCTTTGACAAACGTCATGGGTCTTATCTCGAGCATTTCCAAACGGCAAAGAACATTCCGATTCTGGCTGGCCGTCCCGGCCGTCCTGCTGCAGTTTGCCCTTTGTTTTGAGGCTCTTGGGCAGTCCTTGCCGACTGCACGGCCCGGGCTTGCGAACCAGTCGGCGACGGTGACCGTCAGTTCTGAATCCCAGGAAAAAAAGGGAGACGTCTATATCCTGCGCGGGCATGTCCTAGTGACCTATAAGGAAATGCAGCTTACCGCCGACCAAGCCTCCTACAATCAGTCAACCAGCGAAGTCGTTGCCAAAGGACACGTTGATTATAACGATCCTGCAGCCCATCTGGAAGCCGACGAACTTCACTACAACGTTTCCACCGGAAAGGGCTGGTTTCTGAATGGCAAGGGGTATGTGCGCCCGCACGTCAGGCACCGGTTGGGCGTTATGCAGTCCGAGAGCCCATTCTATGTGCAGGCAAAGATTGTCGAAAGGCTGAACGAGCTTTCCTACAAAATCACCAAAGGCCGCGTGACAAGCTGCCCATGCGAAAGCACCGGCTGGTCAATCGAAACCGGTAGCGCCAGCGTGACCGTGGGTGACAAAGTGATTGCCCGCAATAATGTCTTCCGCTTTCTTCGCGTACCGGTGTTTTATGCCCCGGTCCTTGTGGACTCCATTGCCCCGCGGCCCCGCCAGACCGGTTTCCTGTTGCCCACCGTTGGAAACTCTTCGCAGAAGGGGATTACTTTCGGTGACGGCTTCTACTGGG
>JAJXZM010000367.1 GCA_021780055.1 Acidobacteriota bacterium | reverse complement strand
CATGGTGGAAGTAGACCAGTTTCTGAAGGAAGGCGACCGGCTGCAATGGGGATCGCTCTCACTTGAAGTTCTCCACACGCCGGGTCATTCGCCCGGCAGTCTCTCACTCCACCTTCCCGGAGAGGACGCGCGTATTTTTGCCGGTGACACGCTGTTCCAAGGCAGCATAGGGCGCTCGGACCTGTGGGGCGGCTCGCATCAACAATTGCTCCGTTCCATTTACGAAAAGCTTCTGCCCTTTCCGGACGAGACTCCCATCTTCCCTGGCCACGGCCTCAGCACCACCATCGGGCGCGAACGCGAATCGAATCCGTTTCTTCAGGATTTGTAATCAGCCGGGAGAAAAATTCCCGCCGAAGCGAGTCGTCTCCAGCTATTTCAGCGGCGGCAGCATAGCCTTGAATTCCGGCGTCCCGCTCTTGCCGAGCAACTCATAGATCATCATTTCCGTGGAACTGAGGACGGCCCCGGCACGGTCCATCCGGTAAAGTCCAGCTTCCCAGTTTTCGCGCGTGCGAGACGCGGGGGTGCGAAATTCGGTCATAATGCGTGCTCCTCTGCTAACGGTCGGCCATTATAACAGACGCGGACAGTACCGAATTCCAGCGCGCTGAGATCTCCTGGCAGGGTCACCTGAAGTTTTCAAAATCTTCGTGCCACTTCACTTTGCATCGCGTGCCCGGCGCAGGTATGATGCTTTCCCGAAGAGGAGGACGTGGAGCTATGGCAAAGGCACCCGGAAAAAACAGGAATGGAAAAGGTCGGCGCAAGTTTCTGAAGACGATGACGCTGGGAGTGGGCACGCTGGCGCTGCCCGCAAACTCGATTGGCGCCGGTGGCGCTGCTGTGCCGCCGGTACCGCCTGAAGATACAAAGGGCGAAGCCATCCGTTACCCGCGAGTCTATCGCGGCCGGCATCGGGCGATGATCGGCTTTCCGTTGGGTGGCGTTGCGGCGGGGTCTATCAATCTGGGCGGACGCGGACAACTGGAAGAATGGTGGATATTCAACCGCCCGGATAAAGGGCGATCACCGCAGTATGCCTTCCCTGCCATTCGCGTGGAAACTGCCGGCAGAAAACCGGTGGCAAAGGTACTGGAAGCGCGCATCATGCCTCCTTATTCGATTGGCCCCAGCGACCTCGGCTCCGACAACGTTCCCGGCCTGCCCCGGCTTGAAAGCTGCACCTTCACGGGCGAGTATCCATTGGCGCGCATCGACTTTGAAGATGCGGAACTCCCCGTGCGCGTGGCGTTTGAAGCCTTTACGCCGATCATTCCTCTCGATGCCGACGAATCCGGCCTGCCGCTGGCCGTGCTCCGCTATCGCGTAACCAATCCGGGTGCATCCAGCGCCAGGGTCGCGATTGTGTGGTCGATTGAGAATCCTGTTGGGATGGAACGCGATGGCGACGGCAACACGAAATCCGGCCACGGACGGCAGAACGATTATCGCGAAAGCGGCGCCGTGAAAGGGTTGCTGATGAAGAACCCGTTCCTTGGCGCAACAGATCCGCAATCTGGAACCTTTGCGCTTGCGCTGCTGGGCGCGGACGAGGGACATCTCACTTACCTGCGCGGGTGGCCCAGCACACGATGGTGGGAAAGCCCGCTGCTTTTCTGGGACGACTTTGCAAGCGACGGCCGCCTGGGACCGGAGGTTGCCCAGCGAAGCGCCGTCGGGGCGCTATGCCTTGAAAAAGATATTCCTGCCCGCGGAAGTGCTGAATACACTTTTCTGCTCACCTGGCATTTCCCCAACCGCACGCCCAAACGTTGTGGCTGGTCAGCTCCCAAGGGCCATGAAAACGACCTGATCGGAAATTTCTACTGCACGCGCTTTAAGGACGCGTGGGCCGTGGCCGAATATGCCGCGGAGAATCTCCCGCGCCTTGAAGAACGCATGCACCAGTTTCTTGGCGTGGTTCGGGAAGCAACTCTACCGGGCGCGGTGAAAGACGCTGCGCTGGCCAACCTGTCCACTCTGGCAACGCCCACGGCTTTCAGGACCAGCGACGGCGCATTCCATGGATTTGAAGGGTGTGTTGACCATTCAGGTTGTTGCTTTGGCAGTTGCACACACGTTTACGCGTATGAACCGGCCACGGCGCACGTATTCCCTGCCCTGTCACGCTCATTGCGCGAGCAGCAGTTCGGCTACTCGACCGACGCGCAGGGCCTGATGGACTTTCGTGAACTGCTTCCTTTCGGGATTGCGCATTTCGGCACGGCTGCTGCCGACGGCCAGATGGCCTGCATCGTGAAGGCCTATCTCGATTGGCGGCTTTGCGGCAACACGGAATGGCTGCGACCTCAGTGGCCCGGCGTAAAACGTGCACTTGATTTCGCGTGGATCAAGGGCGGATGGGACGCCAACCGTGACGGTGTGATGGAAGGCGTCCAGCACAACACCTACGACATTGAATTTATAGGTCCCAATCCTTTCTGCGGAATGTGGTATCTGGCCGCGTTGCGTGCCGGCGAAGAAATGGCGCGTGCCATGGGTGACACCGAAGCCGCCTCGGAATACAAGGGCCTCTTTCGCAAAGGCAGCGAGTGGGCGGACGCCAATCTCTTCAACGGCGAGTTCTACATTCAAAAAATCGGATCTGTTGCGAAAGATGACATCGCCACGGGATTGCAAGCCGGCATGGGCACAGTCGATACCGAGCATCCAACTTACCAGGTGGGCGAAGGCTGCTTAAGCGACCAGCTGATGGGGCAGTACTTTGCGCTTATTGCGGGACTTGGGCTGCTGGTTGATCGCGATCACGTTCAGAAGACTCTGCAGTCGATCTGGAAATACAACTACAAACAGAACCTGGCAGATCACGCCAGCGTGCAGCGGGCCTACGCCCTGAACAATGAAGCGGGGCTTGTGGTGTGCGAGTACCCGCACGGCGAGCGGCCACGCGTTCCGTTCCCTTATTTTGCCGAGGTGTGGAGCGGCTCGGAATACGCGGCAGCAGCACTGATGATCAAGATGGGAATGGTTGCGGAAGGTGTTCAAATTGTCGAAGGCACGCGACGGCGATTTGATGGTGAAAAGCGCAACCCGTGGAACGAGGCGGAATGCGGTTACCACTACGCGCGGCCCATGTCGAGTTGGGCGCCGCTCATTGCACTCAGCGGCTTCCGCTACGACGGAATTGAAAAGGCGGTCGCGGCGCGCCCGCTGGTGGAGCACGATAACTTTTCATCGTTCTGGTCGGCCGGAACGGCGTGGGGCAGCTTTTCACAGCGCATGCAGGGCGGGAAGACCCGATTCACACTTTCGGTTGTCGAAGGCAATCTCGCGTGCAGAAAAGTGGCACTGCGGGCTCAAAAGACGGTCGGTAGCACATCAACGGGTAAAATTCGCAACAAGCCGCTGCCCCACAAGGTCGAGCACGAAGGGGACGAGATTACATTTCTTTTTACGCCGGAAGTAACGCTTGACGCCGGCGATCAGTTGGCCTTGACGTTATAAGACGGCGGAAGAAACCAGAACCTCCCGTCAAAATCTCACTGGCGATTGCCAATTCCGGCTATTCGGCCAATAATGAAGTATTGCGGGGCGCTGATGGCCCGGCCTCATCGGCAATTGAAACACAAACAGAGTTTGTGGGGCCCATTCCCTGCAATTCGCCGGAGCCGTTCCAAAGACGGCAGAGGTTGGCGCAAAGCATTTTGCGCCAGCAATCTATCCCGGTGCGAAGCTTTCAACTGGACCTTGTTTTTCTGAGGAGGACTCATGTGGGAGTATGACCAGCAAATGAAATTGAAGATCGGCCTGGCCGAAATGCTGAAGGGCGGCGTGATCATGGACGTCACGAACGCCGAGCAGGCCAAGATTGCCGAAGACGCCGGCGCGTGCTCAGTGATGGCGCTGGAGCGCGTCCCTGCGGACATCCGCAAAGAGGGCGGCGTGGCGAGGATGGCGTCGATCAAAGTCATTAAGGAAATTATGAAGGTGGTCACCATCCCGGTGATGGCCAAGGCGCGGATCGGCCATTTTGCCGAGGCGCAGGTTCTGGAAAACGTGGGCGTGGACTACATCGACGAGAGCGAAGTGCTGACGCCGGCCGACGAAGAACACCACATCCACAAGTGGCCCTACAAGGCTCCGTTTGTGTGCGGCGCCCGCAATCTGGGCGAGGCGCTCAGAAGGATCGGCGAGGGTGCGGCGATGATCCGCACCAAGGGTGAAGCCGGCTCCGGCAACATCGTTGAAGCCGTCCGGCACATGCGCGCGATTACCAGCGAAATGCGCCTGCTGACCACGCTGCGAGAAGAAGAACTGATGGCCAAGGCCAAAGAACTGGGCGCGCCGTTTGACCTGGTGAAGTGGGTATCGCAAAACGGCAAACTGCCGGTGCCGAACTTCTCCGCGGGCGGCATTGCCACTCCGGCGGATGCTTCGCTAGTGATGCAATTGGGCGCAGAAGCGGTGTTCGTGGGCTCCGGAATTTTCAAGTCGGAGGACCCGGCCAAACGCGCCAAGGCGATTGTGCGTGCCACCACGCACTACAACGAACCCGCCGTCGTGGCCGAGTGCTCGGAGGAACTGGGCGAGGCCATGCGCGGGCTCGACGTCGCCAAGATGGACCCGAAAGAGATGCTGCAAACGCGCGGGTGGTAGGGCCGTGTTGAATGATTACTTTTCTTGAAGACACCGGGCATGAAGTTTCGTGATGTTGTTGAAATGATTGAAAGGGACGGCTGGACGCTGGTTCGAACCAAAGGGAGTCACCGGCAATATCGGCACCCGGAGAAACCCGGGACCGTTACGGTGGCCGGTAAGCCGAACCTGGACGTACCGCCCGGGACTCTCAATAGCATCCTGAAGCAGGCAGGCCTGAAAGGAATGCAAACAAAATGAAATACGTCGTTGTCATCGAGAAAGGCGTAGACAGTTGGGGAGCGTATGTGCCTGACCTTCCTGGTTGCGCAGTTGTAGCGGAAACGCGGGAAGAAGCATTGCAGCTCATTCGCGAGGCTGTCGACCTTCACATCATGGGCCTGCGTGAAACGGGTATGCCGATCCCGGAAGCACATTCAACAATCGAATACGTGCATGTATGAGCCCGGATTGTCATGCGCGGGCTCGACGTCGCCAAGATGGACCCGAAAGAGATGCTGCAAACGCGCGGGTGGTAGCAAGCTACGAATTCTGAGTTCCAGGTTATGAAAGGTAAATCCATCTCCATATGACAGACGCACAATATCCTATTGGCAAAT
>JAJXZM010000515.1 GCA_021780055.1 Acidobacteriota bacterium | reverse complement strand
GCGCTCCATCAGTTGCGGAAACAAGTGCTGCTTTAAATAGCTGACGTCGAGTTCAAGGAAGCACCAGCCGCGCAACCGGCCCGGAAACATTGGACGGGCTGGCAGACCAAAATGCGGCCCAGCGCCAGGCGGCTGAGTCTCGGGCCGGCGCACCTGTCTCTCCGTAAAAACTTCCGCTGGCGGACCAGGACCTGCCTCCCCTCTCCCACCTGCCCAAAAAGCGAATCCACGCCCGTGCTCGCCGGCGGCCATCAGGGGAACAACGATCATCGGTCGGGTGCCGTTCAGGGCAAACGGAAATCCGCCCGCCCGGAAGAAAACCATCCGCCCTGCTTCGCCGCCTGTGACGCTTTCAACGTGCGGCCGGAAGAATTCGAGTGATTCCGGCCATGGCTCCGGGTTGAACTTCCCGGTTTTGGTGTCAAGCGTCCGGAATTGCAGTTTTCCATCAGCCTCCAGAGTGGCCAGGCTGAGCGAAGAAACCAGCGCGCCGTTTGCGTCCGTGCTTCGCCACTGCGAGTAAAAGCCTGCAAGGTATTGTTCAAGATCTGCGGTCGCCACCGCCCGCGGAATGGGGCGGAACGTGGAGCGGATTTCCAGCAGCGGCGTAAGAAGCTCGCCTCGAAAGCTCCGCATGGCCGCGTTCAGAAATTCCACCTGCTGCTCGCGGTCCGCAATGCTGGCGCGATTGATCCAGCGGTAAAGCAGGACCCCGGCCAGCACAAGCCCTACGGCAAAAACGGCCATCATCAGCAGCGGGTAATCCGACCTGAAAGGTTTCCAGCGCATTCAGTTGAATTATATACCGCACGCCAGCGCGCGCAGCCCGCCAAACGAGTTCTGAAAGCGACTTTACGAGGATTTTACACCGCACGCGCTCAGCCGGAGTTTACACAGGTTTAACAGTTCATCGTAAGGCTTCCTGCCATCATCAGTGAGAGTGGCGGGGGCCACTACAGCAGGGCCAAGTGCTCATGGAACGGGAAGGAACCTGAACATGAAAAAACTAGTCGCAATCTTAGCTCTTTCGACAGCAATGACGGCTGGATACAGCTTTGCCGGTGGAGGTGGAACGCAAGCGAATTTTTCCGGCAAGTGGATCTTGGATATGCAAAAAACCAAGGATGTTCCAAGCCGCCTCCAGAGCTACAAGATGAACGTCACTCAAACCGGCCAACAGATCACCGTGGAGAGCAGCGTGGAAGGCAGCTTCAGGCAAACAGACGGACAAGAAGGCCAGGAGGGTGGCGGGTATCCCGAGGGCGGCTCGCAAGGTGGCAGATATCCTGGCGGGGGCAGCAGATATCCCGGCGGGGGCGGTGGATATCCCGGTGGCGGCCGTTTTCCTGGAGGCGGTGGTGGGTTCCCGGGCGGTGGTTTCCCGGGTGGGGGCGGAGGTTTTCCGGGTGGGCGCCGCGGCGGCGGTTACCCGGGCGGCATGGGGAGCCGTGGCGAACAGATGAGAAAAGGCATGGCATTCATGATGGTCATACCGAATGCAACCTACAACCTCGATGGGACTCAATCGACAGCTGAGATCAAGAGGCCCATTCCCGGCGAGGCAACACTCAAGGCCGCCTGGAAGAAAACGGGAAAGGAACTCGACCTCTCCAGAGTGGAAGACCTTCGCGGCGGCGATCGAACCATCAAGGTTCAGGAACAATGGCTGCTCTCAAAAGATGGCCTGCTGGAAATTGAAAGAAGCGTCGATACGCCCCGCGGGACGACGAAAGTGAAAATGTTCTTTGCACGGAATCAGGGAGCCACCGGAAGCGCACAATAGCAATTAGCCACACCACCGGAGTTGCACCGTGGGCCTTTTGCAAGCCCACGGCCCTCAACACGTCATCCTGAGCGCAGCGAAGGACCCCCGCATTTATCAGTGCGCCGACTGGCCTATCCATCCCGATGTTTGCGAGGTGTTCAAAACCATCTGTATTCTTCTGATTAGAAACAGAATTCCCCTCCCTCCGGCAAAATCCGATACAATTGCAGCCAACAGCGGGACTGTCTCCCGCTCCGCGCGGAAAAATATCTGAACGACACCGAGCCTGACTCCGTCTTTACCCATGAGGCTTGCGGATGCCGGAATCGAGCGAAGGCGTGTTGAGCGAAACTTTCCCAATCACCGCTGCTTCCACGGACCCGATGGAAACGGCGGTGCGGGAGCAATCACACTTCGTTTACGCCGTCGCCTATTCGCTGCTTCGCAATCACCAGGACGCGGAAGACGCCGCCCAGGAGACCTTCGTCCGATACTGGCGGCACCGCAGGCTATGGAGGCTGATCCGGAACCAGCGGGCATGGCTTGCGCGAACGGCCTGGCGGGTTGCCCTTGACTCGCGGAAACAACGCCACGCGCAGACCGGTTCGTCCATCCCGCTTGATGAGTGCGTCGAGGCGGTTTCGCGGTTGCGCGCGGCGGGCGCACCTGCGGATGAAATCGCAGGCCGCAAGGAAATGACGGCCCTGCTGGAACGACTGATCGAATCGCTGCCGGAAGACCTTCGAAACCCCTTGGCACTTTCCCTGGCTCAGGACCTGACCTCCCCTGAAATATCGGTTGTCCTGGGAATTCCGGAAGGGTCAGTCCGCCAGCGCCTGTGGCAGGCGCGCCAGATTTTGAAAGAGAAACTTTCCGTTTTGCTTGAGGGAGAGCATGGAAGATAAGAACCGGTTCGTTGACCAATTGCTGGATTCCGCCCTGGCTAATCAGCGTGGCGCGGAGCCGGGCGCCGGATTCGAGGGCCGCATCCTTGCCCGCGTCCACGCCGCCAGCGAAGGCAGCAAGCCGATGAGGTTCTGGATAACCAGCGCAGCCACAGCAGCGGCGGTTATCATGTTCGTCGCCATTTATGTGGCAAACCGTTCGCATCGGCCGACGGTCCACACGTCGCAAACCGCCATCGCCGTGCCCGCCCCGTCGCCCAGTGAACCGCTGACGGCAAATTCGGAACCCGCCCCCAAAGCCAGCGCGGCAAAAAGCGTCATTGAACCGAACCGGATGGCGCATCGTCAAAGCAAACCATCGCGCCAGGTTGAAGCCCATCATTGGCCGTCGCAGTTCCCTACCCCTGCGCCGCTGTCCAATGAACAGAGGGCTTTGGTCCGTTACGTTCAGGACACACCTCCGCAAGTGCTTGCTGAGCCGATTTTGAAGGCAGAGTTTACGGTGCACAGTGTCGAAATCGAGCCCTTGAAAATCACCCCATTGGAACTACCGCCGCTGTCACTAAGCTCAACAGAAGGGGAAATGCAATAATCAGCAAAACAGAAGTGTTGTCGTCACACTGGAGGAAATCATGCGAAGAACAAAGCTGAACGTCCTGGTCCTGATCGCGGCCCTGGCGCTGGTTTTTGTGGGGTCCCAAGCCGCCGCAGCCCCGAGGCCCGAACAACAGGCCCAAAACGAACAGGCGGCCAAGGAGCAGACCGCGCAGGACTCCACCATCTACCGCGTGAGTTACAGGGTAGATGAAGTTGAGAACGGCAAGACCATCAATTCCCGGTCCTATGTCCTGATGGCACTACCCACCAAAGAAACCACCGTTCGCATTGGGAGCAGAGTTCCATACCCCATCGGACATGGCCAGTTCCAATTCCAGAACGTGAGCATGAATATCGATTGCACTCTCGACAAGCAGGAAGATGGTCTGCTTGTGCATACAACCCTCTCGATGAACACCTCCAAAGGCCAACAAAGCATTCCGCCGGACGCGTCCATCCCGATATTTGGCCAGCTAGAACTGAAAGATACGACGTCCGCGACACTTGGAAAACCAGCCTTCGTGGGATCCGCCGATGACGTCTCATCAAACCGGCACTACGTCATCGAAGTCACCGTAACCAAAGCCGACTAAGTTCCACTCCATACCGCCTGGCGGGGCATGACCATCCCGGCCATGCCCTCCGGCGGGACTCCCGTGACACGTGCCGCACACGGGCGAATTCGCTTGACATTTCTGGCCTAGTATGATAGCCTTTCTTGTGTGCTGCAGGCCCTGGGAGCCCGGCAAATCGACAACGGCCCGGGGCGCCCGCCTCTGCGCACGGGAGAAGGCTAGATATCTGGCTTTTGGGGACGCTTGTGACAAAAAAGATGTTATTTTTTAAAAACGAACCGGGGAAGTTACTGAAAACACAGCCTACGCATACATAACTAGCCTAAAACGAACCGGAAAACGAAGCGGAGAAGTTGTTGAAAACACGTACCTGTGGAAAAAACGAAGCTGAAAACGAAGCGGGCCATGTTGTTGAAACAAAAGATAGTGAAAATTCGGGCTTCGGCTACATCAGCAGAGCTTTTACCTTGTTGGGTGGCTACCAGTCTGGCATTATAACAGTCTCTCTCCAGGCTCCTGCCCCACACAGGCGGCACGTTCATTCTGGCCATGTTGACCCACCGACGTAACCCAACTCAACCCGCGAAGCTGAGAGCGGTTGGAATGCTGATGCCGCCCCGCCGATTGTGCTGCAGATCACTTGCATCCTGACGGTAGAGTTGTATACTGCCAAGCCGTCAGGAGACCCAACATGCCAAATACATCCAATAAACTTTCAAGCTTCATGCGTTATCTTGCATTGTCATTGGTAACGGCCATTGCCGTTATCACCTTTGCGGGCCCGGTCGGCGCCCAACAACTGACTCCGGCTGAAATCAATCAGCGCGTTGACCAACTGCTCGCCAAACTAACCCTTCAGCAGAAAATCCAACTCATTGGCGGCGTGGACAGCATGTTTACTTACGCCATGCCGCAGATCGGCCTGCCGCGCCTGAAAATGTCTGACGCCTCGATGGGTGTCCGCGTGTTTGGCCCCAGCGTCGCCTACGCGGCCGGCATTGGCCTGGCGGCGAGCTGGGACCCGGCGCTCGCCTACCAGGTGGGGAAAGCGATCGGCCAGGACGCCCGCGCGCGCGGCGTCAACTTCGTTCTGGGACCGGGTGTCAATATCTACCGGCTTCCGGTGAACGGGCGCAACTTCGAGTTCCTGGGCGAAGATCCTTATCTCGGTTCCCGAATCGCCGTTCCCTACATCGAAGGCATGCAAAGCGAGCACGTAGCCGCCACCATCAAGCACTACGCTGCGAACAATTCGGAATATAACCGCATGCACGAAAACGCGATTATCAGCCAGCAGGCGTTGCGCGAAATTTACCTGCCAATCTTTGAGGCGGCCGTCAAGCAGGCGCACGTGGGCGCGGTTATGGACTCCTACAACCTCATC
>JAJXZM010000534.1 GCA_021780055.1 Acidobacteriota bacterium | reverse complement strand
TGAAGATCATCACCACGCATGAGGTATCCTCCTTTGAAATCCTTCAAATAGGTTATACCTCATCGGGCATTGTTAAAAAAGACAGAAATCCCGACTTTTTCATCAGCCTGCTAAAGCGAACCTTGCTCTTGACAGTGTTTGTATTTCCGATGCTGGTTGCGTCTGTCGGCTGGGCACAAACTCAAAGCGGGAGCCAGGGCACTACATCGCCCAATGCGGATGCGCAGGAGAAGAATATCCAGGCCTATATCGACCTCACGCGCGCCGACGTTCGGCAGCAGAAGGCCGAGATGCTGGGGGCAATCATGCTCTTGAGCGCTGCCGATGCTGCGAACTTCTGGCCAATCTACAACGAGTACGATACTGCACTGACCAAGTTGAATGACCACAGAGTTGCGAATATCAAGGAATATGCCCGTAACTACAACGAAATGACAGATGCAAAGGCGGACGAGTTGATTCTGAATGCATTAGCCTATCAAAAGCAGCGTTCAGAGCTTCTGGAGAAAACCTACGGGCGCCTCAAGCAGGCTGTGGGAGCCACTACGGCGGCGCGCTTCGTTCAGGTGGAACACCAGTTGTTGATGATCATAGATCTGCAAATTGCCTCGTCGCTGCCCGTTGTCGGTTCCGGCTCATAAGCTTCAGGAATAGGAGGTATTCACATGCGAAAATTATTTCTTCGGGCGGCGACTCTGCTGGTGGGGATGACGATTCTACATCCAAGTTCAGGCGAGGGGTTTTGGCCAGCGGCGATCTCCGCGCGTGCGGCGGCCTCAGCAGGGCAAGGTCAAAGAACAGTCACGGTGCCCGCGGGAACGCGAATCCTCGTTCGAACCATCGATCCCATTGACTCGAGCAGGCAAAAAACAGGTTATCGTTTCACAGCCGCCCTCGAAACGAACTTGCAGGCTGGAGGCGCGGTTGTGGCGCCCCGGGGGACCGCGGTTTACGGACGTCTGGTACAGGCCTCCTCGGCGGGCAGGATGAAAGGGAGCTCTCAACTCACTCTCGAATTGACGGACATCGTTATCCATGGCAACGCTCATCCGCTGCTCACCGACACGTTTGATATCAAAGGCACAGGCGAAGGATCAAAAACAGCGAGAAAGGTCCTCGGCGGTGCAGGATTGGGTGCGCTCATTGGTGGTATCGCCGGGGGAGGAACAGGAGCTGGCATTGGCGCAGCCATCGGCGGTGTCACCGGAACTGCCATGGCCGGTTCCAAGAAGGGTGAGCAGCTGGTGATTCCGAGCGAATCGTTGATCGAGTTCCGGCTTCAGCAACCCGCGTCCCTCCCGACTGGACGATAGCGATAGGTGTGCACCGCTAAATCTTCGAGACTTGGATGCCCGGTGGTGGCGTAAGGTCACGACTGCACTATCCTTCACCACGCTGATCGAAAGTTTGCGAAAGCAGCGGCAAAAGCAATGGGGGCAAACCATAGGGGAACACCTTAACCCGGAGGTTGAGCTTCTTCGGTATCAGGGGTAGCGACCTGCTTCGAAACTGGCGATGGACCTTCGCTCTGGGCATTGCCTTGATTGTTCTGGCAACGGTAGCCATCGGCGATGTCGTATTCTTCACCATAGTATCTGTGCGCTCCTTTGCCTGGCTGTTACTTATTGAAGGTGTTATCGAGGGCATACGGGCCTTCCGTCAGCGCGCAGAAAGTCGCTTTTCCCTTCCTCTTCTCACTGCAGTCCTGTCAGTGATTGTCGGGTTTATGTTACTTAGGAACACCGAAGCGGGAGCATTGGTGCTGACCCTGGTTTTGTCGATCTACTTCATGGCGGGAGGCTCGTTCCGGATTGTCGCCGCCACCGCGACCGGACCGTCTCGTTGGGGTTGGGTGCTCGCCAATGGCATCGTAGCGCTTTTGCTGGGAGTGTTGGTGTTTGCGCATTGGCCTTCGTCCGCGCTTTGGATACTCGGATTGTTCATTGGCATCGACATGTTGGTGGGCTGCTGGTCGCGCGTCATGCTTGCGTTGGCTGACAGAAAGTCTCCACCCGCCCCTCCAAGTGGGGGATGAAGCGCATTGGCCTCTTGTACCTATTCCACGAAAAGCTCACCTGCCGCTAAAGTTTGTGAATTCTGGCGCACGAACTGCTTGCCTAGTGTGAAAGCAAGATTCAAGCAAAGCAAGAAGGGATTACGAGTAGCGGTTGCACCGTTCCCAAGAAGTCTTCGCCAGAAAGAGCTAGCACCCAGTTGAGAACATGAACCATCACCCCATACATCCAGACTATGGGGCAGTTATTTGTGTAACGAGATGCTAGTAATTTTGACAGTCGCCATTAAACACAGACCTTCTTAGAATTGGCATCGAAGGGAAAGTTTTGATTAGAGCTCGTCCCGTCAGGGTGCCAGTTCGCGGCAGGCACGAATAATGGGACGCATCCTGGTTGCGACTAATGATTTCTTCACCCTCATCCAAACGAGTTCCTGCAGTGGTGCTCGCCGCCTTGTCGCCAAGCGTACGATTCTTAAATCAAAGGGAATTAGGTGGCGGGAATAATAATGTTCTGAAAAAGGTTGACCAACACTCTTTGCCTTTCGCTTCGGTTTCATCAAGAAAGCAATGCCGACAGGCTTCGTCCAGAGATACATCAAACAATTCCCATGCTGCTCTGCTGGCGCCGCGCACGAATTTGAAGACTGACCCTAAAACTAATGAAGGCTAGGTCAGATTGCCTATGTCACCAACAATCAGCGAGAGTTCGAGGGTTTTAAGAGGAATTGGCTCAGTATGCAGGCATTTCCAGCGGGAAACTGTTTTGCAATATGGGTGGATTCTTTTTCTAGCTGCTGCCGTGTGTTCAACGGGTTGCGGAACCAAAGAGCAGGGGGCAGCACCACCTCCGCCTGACGTTGAAGTAGCGGAAGTTGTCCAGCGGGATGTGCCTATTACCAAGGATTGGGTAGCGACGCTCGATGGCTTTGTGAATGCGCAGGTTCGCGCCCAAGTCTCGGGCTACCTGCTCAAGCAGACCTACAACAACGGCGCTTATGTCCGGAAGGGCGGTCTACTTTTCCAGATCGATCCAAGGCCCTTTCAAGCCACGCTTGATCAGGCCAAAGCGAATCTGGCACAAGCCCAGGGAGGTCTCCAGCAGGCGCAAGCGAAGCTCGGCAAAACAGAGATGGATGTTGCACGGTACACACCCCTGGCCCAACAAAGCGCCATAAGCAAACAGGAACTGGACGATGCCATCCAGGCAAATCTCGCCGCCAAAGCCCAGGTCCAGACGGCAGAGGCGGCTATCGAGGCAGGAAAGGCAGCGGTCGAAACTGCAAAATTGAACCTGGGGTTTACGACCATTACGTCTCCAGTCGATGGCGTGGCAGCGATCGCTACTGCCCAAGTTGGCGATCTCGTTGGTCCGCAAACTTCCACTCTGACGACCGTCTCCACCGTTAATCCGATACTCGCAAACTTCACGCCTAGTGAGCAGGAATACCTCAACGCTATGAGGATAACGAGAGGTCGGGAGGAAGAGATTCAACGACGACTGGTGTTTGAACTGACATTAGCCGATGGCTCCCTCTTTCCCTACAAAGGACGCCTTCATGCCGTCAACCGTGAGGTGGATGTGAGGACGGGTGCTGTCCTTGTCCAGGCTGAATTTCCAAACCCTGGCAATCTGCTCCGGCCCGGCGGTTTCGCACGCGTGAGCGCGGTCACAAGGGTTGATCGAGGAGCGTTTCTTGTGCCAGCACGTGCGGTGAATGAATTGCAGGGTGGCTATCTTGTAGCTGTAGTAGACACGGACAATAAGGTGAGCCTCCGTCCCGTTAAGATGGGTGCGAGGGTAGGGACCATGTGGATTGTCGCAGAAGGTGTAAAGCCCGGAGAACGCGTGATCGTTGAAGGTGGGCAGAAGGTTAGAGACGGTATGGTTGCGAACCCGAAGCCCTACCGGGAGAAACCGACTGAGAGGAACCCTTAAGGAGAGCTTTTACTCGGCTTAACGCCGTGCTCTCCCCGTGGGAGAGGGCATCTGCGGGGTCAATAGCTGACCGAGACGGATCAGATCTCCCCACTGCAGGCCCCATAGCCAAACATCATGTCTAAATTCTTTATAGAACGTCCTATTGTGGCCATGGTGATTTCAATCCTCATGGTCATCGTCGGGGGAGTAGCAATCTTCAGCCTTCCCACCGCACAGTTTCCTAACATCGCCGATCCTCAAATCCAGGTACAAGCCACTTACCCAGGAGCCGATGCGTTGACGGCAGACCAGTCCGTGGCAACGCCCATCGAACAGAAGATGAGTGGCGTGGACAACATGGAGTACATGTACTCCCTAAGCCAAAACAGTGGTTTGATGTGGATGACCGTAGATTTCAATATCACGACCGACCCCAATTTCGATCTGATTCTCGCCCAGATGCGGCAGACGCAGGCGGCCTCGCAACTTCCGCAGGAAGTGACGGCCCAAGGCGTCGTGGTGCAGAAGTCTACCGCCGCCCCGCTTATGGTGTTCGACTTGTACTCTCCGGATGGTAAGTACGACGCTCAGTTCCTGGCCAACTACGCCTACATCAATATCGTCGACAATCTTACTCGCTCTTATGGGGTCGCCAGCGTCTCAGTGTTCGGAGCAGGCCAGTATGCTATGCGTCTATGGGTGGATCCGGACCAGCTCGCCAAGCTGCAGATCACTGTTCCTGAAATCATCAGCGCCGTGAAGGCGCAGAATACCGTGAACCCCTCGGGACAGGTTGGCGGCGAGCCAGTGCCGCCTGGGCAGCAGTACACTTACGCCGTCATCTCCCAGGGCCGTCTAACCACTGAGGAGCAGTTTGGCGATATCGTCGTTCGCGCCAATCCCGACGGGTCACTCGTGAGAGTTAAGGATGTGGCCCGAGTCGAACTCGGCGCCCAGGTGTATAACCTGCGCGGTCGCCTGGATGGCAAGCCGGCGGCTGTCGTTGCAGTCTACCAACTACCCGGATCCAATGCGGTCGCTGCCGCTAAAGGAGCCAGGGACGTGATGGAGCGATTGAAGCAGCGTTTCCCGCCCGGCCTCCAATATGCCACTGCTCTCGACACAACGATTCCTGTTACGGAGGGCATCCACGAGATTCTGAAGACTCTGCTGGAAGCCATCGTGCTGGTTATCCTGGTGGTGTTCATCTTTCTACAAGGATGGCGCGCCACGTTGATTCCCCTTCTTGCCGTGCCCGTGTCGTTGATTGGCACTTTCATGCTCTTTCCTTTGCTCGGTTTCTCCATCAACACCCTCTCGCTCTTCGGGCTGGTTCTGGCGATTGGTCTGGTTGTGGACGATGCCATTGTGGTGGTCGAGGCAATTGAAAATCACATCGAACAGGGATTGTCGCCCAAGGACGCGTCCTTGAAGGCTATGGAGGAGGTCTCCGGGCCGGTAATCGGCATCGCCATCGTGCTCTCAGCCGTATTTGTACCTACGGCCTTTATTCCCGGCATCACCGGACGCCTCTATCAGCAGTTCGCTGTCACCATCGCGGTCTCAGTGATTATCTCAGCCTTCAACGCACTCACCCTGAGCCCGGCGCTTGGCGCCCTGCTGCTTCGGCCCAAGAAGGAGTCCCGAGGCCCGCTGGCGGCGTTCTTCCGCGGGTTCAATAACATTTTCGGCAAGGCGACGCGAGGCTACGTGAGCTGGTGCGGCGTGCTGATTCGCAAATGGGGATTCACCCTTATTTTGCTGCTGGGTTTCACCGCCCTGGCCGGATGGTTTGGTGGCAAACTTCCCACCAGCTTTCTGCCCGATGAAGACCAGGGTTATGCGTACGTCATATTACAGCTTCCGGACGCCTCCTCGATTCAACGTACAGACGCGGTCGCCAGCCAGGTTGAACAAGTCCTCAAGAGCATTCCCGGTGTCGCCCACGTGACCACCGTGATGGGCTTCAATATGTTGAGTGGCGTTCAGAATGTATACAGCGCCTTCTTCTGGGTGAGCTTGAAAGAGTGGAAAGAGCGCCCGGCCCCCGAAGAGCAATATACGGCCGTCAAGGCCCGCATGAACGCTGCCCTGAGGCGAATTGCGGGCGGGATTGCCGTTGCTGTTCCACCACCCGCCATACCCGGTGTGGGCGCCTCAGGGGGATTCCAGTTTGTCCTCGAAGACCGGTCCGGACAAGGTGTCCAGTTCCTCACGCAGAATCTTACCAAGTTTCTCAGCGAGGCGCGCAAGCGGCCCGAACTTTCCGGTGTTTTCACCGTGGCTCTGCCTTCGGTTCCACAGCTTTATTCCAAAGTGGATCGCGATAAGGTGTTAAAGCAGGGGGTAGCCCTCAGCGATGTTTACCAGACGATGCAGGCGTTCATGGGCGGCGCCTTTATTAACTTCTTCAACCGCTTTGGACGCACGTGGCAGGTTTACGTCCAAGCCGAGGGTAAATACCGGACTCAGCCCGAAAACGTGGGTCGCTTTTATGTCCGTAACGGCCTGAGCCAAATGGTGCCGCTCTCCGCCGTTGCCTCGATCGAACCACGGCTCGGCCCGGAGTACACCATGCATTACAACATGTATCAGGCGGCGCAGATCAATGGCAGTGCAGCCACTGGTTATAGCTCCGCCCAGGCCATGAAGGTGCTCGAGGAGGTGTTTGCCCAGACGATGCCGCGAGAAATGGGCTTCGACTACATGGGAATGTCCTACCAGGAGCAGAAAGCACAGAAAGGCATACCGCCCGCAGTGATCTTCGGATTCTCGGTGCTCTTCGTTTTTCTCATATTGGCGGCGCTGTACGAGAGCTGGACGCTGCCTTTCAGTGTCCTGCTAAGTACGCCCGTTGCGGTATTTGGCGCTCTTGGCGTTCTCTATTTGCGCCGATTCGAGAGCCTGTCCTTTGAGACCAACGTCTATGCGCAAATAGGCCTGATCATGCTGATAGGTCTAGCAGCCAAGAACGCCATCTTGATTGTTGAGTTTGCCAAGATGGAATCCGAAAAGGGCCGTCCGATAGTGGACGCCGCGCTAGAAGGTGCAAGGCTCCGGCTGCGCCCTATCCTGATGACCTCTTTCGCGTTTATCCTCGGATGCGTCCCTCTCTGGAAAGCGACAGGTGCCGGCGCGATATCGCGGCAAGTGATGGGGAGTGCGGTCATCGGCGGCATGTCGGCCGCCAGCGCCATCGCAATCTTCATCATTCCTGCCTTGTTCTATTTGGTTGAACGATTTGCTGGACCGAAACATGTCGACTCCGGCACCATAGGCAGCGGTAACAAATGAACAAGAAGAGCCACACCGCAATTAACGAGAATCCCAGCCATCCGGAGTCTGATGCCCGGGCTTTGGGTTCAGGGCGGATGGGGCCGCGCAATGGGAGTGGCAAGTTCAGTGTGGTCTTGCTACTCCTCCTTTTGCCATTGGTGATGGTTCTTCCCGCCTGCCTGCTTGGTCCCAAGTACAGTCGTCCCAAAGTGAATGCGCCACCCGCCTTCAGGGGCGCGGAAGTAGCGGCACAGGAAGCATCACTTGCCGACTTGCCGTGGTGGGAAGTCTTCAAGGATGAAACTCTGGCAGAAATCGTCAAGAATGCTCTGGCCAATAACTATAACCTGGCCATAGCCGTGACCCGGATCGAGCAGGCACGCCAGATGGCCGACCAGGCCAAGGCACAATACCGCCCGGGAATCGGCTACACCGTGGCGATTGGCGGCACCAAGAACCCTCTGGGAGCAATCGCCGGCGCGGGGCAGACTGAGTCAGAGTCGAAAAGCGTCCTCTGGACGGCTCTGAGCGTTGGATGGGAGGCCGACGTTTGGGGTCGCATCCGGCGTTTGAACGAGGCGGCACGGGCTCAATATCTTGCAACCGAGGAAGGGAAGAGAGCAGTCATGCTCT
Source organism: Acidobacteriota bacterium (assembly GCA_021780055.1). The sequence continues at coordinate 13,378 of JAJXZM010000534.1, read as the reverse complement.
CGCTGGTCAGCGACGTCGCCCAGGCTTACTTCGAGTTGCTTGCCTTGGATTCACAGCTTGAAATCGCTAAGCAGACAACCACTTCCTTTGACGAGACATTAACCCTGTTCACGCAGCGCTTAGAAGGGGGCGTTGCCTCCAAATTGGATACCTCCCGCGCCGCCGCCGCCAAGGCGACTGCTGCCGCGAGTATTCCCGAGCTCCGGCGGCAGATTGGACTGAAAGAAAATCAGATCAATGTTTTGTTGGGGCAAAACCCGGGGCCTGTTGCACGCAGTGCCAAGCTGCTCGACCAGAGCATTCCGCCTACGGTCCCGGCAGGCTTGCCCTCCGCCCTGCTGGAACGCCGGCCGGATGTGATGGCAGCTGAGGAACAGGTGCGGGCAGCCAACGCTCAAGTTGGAGTAGCAACTGCCAATTTATTCCCGCAATTCAGCCTCACTGCGTTCCTTGGACGTGGCGGTTTTCCGCTCTCCGACTATGCCGCCGACGGCCTGAACTTCTGGAGTGCCTTAGCGAACGCCGCAGGGCCGATCTATCAGGGTGGTGCTCTCCGGGCCAAGAAGCGGCAGGCTATCGCGTATTGGGAACAGACGGTGCTTCAATACAAGCAGACGGCCCTGGTGGCCTTTCAGGATGTTTCCAACGCCTTGATTTCCCGCCAGGAGTATGAGGGGGTCCGTGAGCAGCAGGCACTTGCTGTGCAGGCATATGAAGATTCGGTTAAGGTCTCCCTTCAACGCTATATTGCCGGCAAGGCAAGCTACTATGAAGTTCTCGAAGCACAGCAGCAACTTTTTCCTGCGCAAAACTACCTTGTCCAGACCGAACTCAACCGACGCTTGGTCATCGTCCAACTTTATAAAGCGCTCGGTGGCGGCTGGAAGCTGCAAGACGCGCAGTGGAGCGGACCGCAAGGACCAGCGGGTCCATCGACGGGCCCGTCGAACCAACGCCCCCAGCCGTGAGACGGCCCTGAGCAGTTTGTAGATATCGACACGGGACCGGCCCTGATGCGAGATGTCCAAGCGATTTTGTACGTGACATGATGAATGCCCTGTAGACGCACATACGACGACAAGGGCATGTTGAGCCCAAATGAGTAGGAAATCACAGGGTAGACCGATGATCAGGGTCGGATTCCTCAGTTTTTCAGAACGATCCCGATGGAGGAAAAAGATGCGAAGTATCGAAAGACTTGTTTTCCTGTTCGTCGTTTGCGTCATGGCGTTGAGTTTTGCAGATCTCTTTGCCGGTGAATCAGCCCAGCAGCAATCCTCAACCGCCCAGGCTTCCGCAGCGCAGCAGTCGCCGGCTGCACGTCTGGGTATGTTCCCGTATCCCAAAAACAATCAAAGCGCGGCCCAGCAACAGAAGGACGAGAACGAGTGTTACATCTGGGCGAAACAACAGACGGGCATTGATCCCGCCGCTTCCGCACCGCCGCCACAGGAGGCCCAAAAGGCCAAAGGAGGCGGAGCAAAAGGAGCAGCCGGAGGGGCGGCAGCAGGGGCCGCGATCGGCGCAATTGCTGGGGATACGGGTACGGGTGCAGCTGTAGGAGCAACCGCGGGTGCGGTGCGCGGGCGGCGCCAGCAGAAGAAGGCCAACAAGCAGGCCGAGAAGCAAGCGGAAGCTGCCGCCGGCCAGCAAAAGCAGCAGACGCTGGACGTTTTCAAAAAGGCCTTCGCCGGTTGCATGGACGGGCGCGGATACTCTGTAAAGTGAACCTGCGCCCATCCCGTGAGGCTCAGTGATTGTTCGGGGAAGAGAATTTGACGCCTGATGTGGTGTCGGGGCCGCAGCGTCGGCCATTTTCGGAAGGTGTCGGAAACCTTCAAACAACAATGACCGCAGTTGCTGTAGTGGTGTCGGACCGAACCACGTCATCGTCGTTTATAGGTGTGCGTGAGTTCGGCAAGTCGAGGAGGTGCAAGTTGAAAAGGATCATAATTCTTGCGTTGCAAGTAGTGTTTTTGGCAGGTCTAGCCAGTCTGGCAGTTGCACAGACAGAAAGTACTTCGGAGACCTTGACCGTCGTTTCGAAAGCCCTCAGCGAATCTGACATTGCACTGCTCAGGCAGGACGTTCAGTCGATGAAGATGGATCTCCTCTCCAAAGCAATGCAGTTCACAGATGCCGAGGCTAGTGGCTTCTGGCCGGCGTACAGGGAATATGCCAACGAACAGCAAAGGATGGGGGATGCAAAGTATCAGATCATTAAAGAGTACGCCGAGAATTACGACCATATGTCCGATGCCAAAGCGACCGATCTTACCGGCCGGATGTTTGAAATGGACAAGTCGGTCTATGATACCCGGGCGAAATATTGGCCAAGGTTCGAGAAAGTCCTGGGGCCAAAACGCGCCGCGAAATTCTATCAAATTGACAGGCGGCTCACCTTAATGATCGACCTGGAATTGGCATCTGAAATCCCGGTTCTTGAATAGGTGGGGTGATTCTACGACCGCGGCAGAGTCGAAACAAACACACTCTATGTTGTGTGCTTCGTGATCTCTGATGCTTTGCGTCTGCGATTTCGGCCCCTCGGCTGAGGTGACGGAGAGGATTGCTCGATAATCTTCTCGATGAATACGCCGCTGCGTTCAATTTTCTCCGGAGCGCCGCGCGTCTTTGCCGTACTGCGCAGGTAATGGTTGAAGCATGATCAGGCGAACAGGAAGATGGGCGATTCTTCTAGCCCTGGGAAGCTTGTTTCTGTTGTCTTCCTCCGAAGGGCAGGAGACCGGGAAGAAATCGGAAGCCTATTCCGGTGTGGCCATTGGAACCGGCGGAGCCGTGGGTGGCAGATCCGTTCAGTTCGACTTCCGGATTAACCGCTACACAGCCGACGAAGAAGTGCAGAGGTTTGCTGACCTCGTCAAGGAGAAGGGTCCCGAGGCCCTTCGCAGGGCGCTGGAGAAGGAAGATGTGGAACGGCTCAGTGTAACTGGGCGAGTCGGCAACGAAATAGCTGTCGCTCGAAAAAGGCAGGATGGCCAGGATACGTTGATCACCCTGGTGACCGCCCGCAATATGCCATTCCTTGAACTTTACCACAGCGGCCGATCCACAGATTACCCATTCGGGTTCATGCAAGTCAGGCTGAACGCACGGGGAGAGGGAGTTGGACAGATCATGGCCGCGGCAAGAATCCGGTTCAACAAAAAGGAAGGCAAGTATGAAATTGAAAGTTATGGCAATCAGTATATAAAGGTTGTAAACGTCCGAGCTTGGAAATAGGAATTCACTGCTCCAGCACAGGATTCCAGGTCTTATCCGGGTTGAAAAGTTCCATTTGCTTGAAGACATCGAGTGTATTCTCCCCGAAGTCCTTTTCGTAGACGACTCCATCCTGGCTGACCATGAAAGTCTTGATGCCCGTTACGCCATATTCAGCCGGCGCGGCGACAAGTGCGAACCCGCCGATCATTGCGCCCTCGATCACATAATTCATCTGCCCCAAAGGGGCGGCCGGGCCCTGCCCTTTAAGAATCTTGAAAAAATAACCGTGATAGGGCTCAGCCTTGAGGTTGTATCCCTGTTCAATCGCTAGGGCGATGGTTTCGCCGATAGGGCCACCCCACGTGCCATCTTCATTGCGCCAGGCCAGACCATCCTGCTTACCTGATGTGCTGACGATGTGCTGGGCGTACTGGTTCACGGTATAGCCCTCTCGCTTCTCAAATGCGTACTCGTACTGCGCCTCAACGTATCCGCGGCAAACTTCGATGGCATCCAACTCGTTTCTGCCGATGCGGCGGTAGAGGAGTTCCTGCTGGCCGGCCTTGGCGTCGAAGACCCACCAGTTGCCCTTGTTGACAATGGGGACCGGAAACGGCCAATCGTCCTTGCCGATCAAAAGAAACGCGCGTCTAGGATACTTTGGGTCCATTGAAACACTCGTCTTCTCGCGGCCTTTCGCGGCAAACTCCAGGGACACCTCCTTGTCACGACCTGTCTCGCCAGTGAGAACAATGTCCTCGCCCTCGGACCCGAAAATCTCCTCGAGACGCGGCACATCGAAGTTTCCCGCTGCCTCAAGCAGCGCATCAGCTGCCTGCTGGGGCGTCGCAAAGACTTCAGGACTTCGAACGGGAGAAGATTGTGAATTCGACCCCGGGTTCGTCGTCTGCGCCCCGGCGCTGGCAGCCAGGAACAGCAAACACAGACAGACGATCCCGAAGCAAACGCAGAATTGCTTGATGCGACTGCTGATCTCGAATATGGGCTTCATGTTTATTCTCCCTAAAATGCACAATTATCTTCGGCGCCCTCCACCGCCTCTCCTGCCGCCACCACCGGAGCTACGTGAAGATCCCATGCTGGAAGATCCCCGGCTGCTGCTGGCCCGGGCGCTGCTGCCGTTAAAGCCGCCACCGCCGCCGAAAGCGCTTCGGTCTCCGCCGCTGGGGCGGCTTTGGACGCTGCGGTCGCCAACACGGTCCCCGCCCGCGCCCCTAGAGCGATCGCTCACTTCAGCACGGCCGCCCGCGGCGCCTCCCGCAGCGCGGTTGCTCACGCCTGCCCCTCCACCGCGACTACTGCCGAGATTGCCACCCTCCCGGCTGATTTGCTGCCGTGCGCCTGCCTGGCGATTAGCCAGGGAGTCTCCGCGTGTAGTGCCACCAAATCTGTCTGCCGTCCCCCGGTCAGCATAGGGCGCGCCACCGCGGTGTTGGGGGTTGTGCTGCCAATTGCCCCTGCCTCCGGCAGGCTGGTTCGACACACGGTTACGGTTGCCACCTGAGACGTTCGTGTTGCGGTTGAAATTGTTATTCCTATTGATGGTGATATCATTATTACCGCCCCAGCCGCAGCCCCATCCCCATCCTCCACTCCACATTGCCCCCATGGCCACGCCAACGCCGAAGGAAATCGCCATACCTGCGGCATAATATCCTGGTGGGGGATAGTAAATGGGTGGGTAGGGATAAACGGGAGGACCGTAAACGACCGTGGGGTTGTAGGATGGCACATACACAACTTCGGGGCTGGCTTGCTGGACGACGATGACACTTTTATTTTCTATGACCTTGGTTTCCACCTTCTGCTGCTCGTTCGATTTCAAATTGCCGGTACTCTGGGCTTTTTGACGCATGCGCTGCACGGAATCCATGACGTCACTCTGTTGCGCAAGGAAGGCGTTTCCGAGATCAGTGGTCCATTGAATATCATCAGCCAGCCGCTTCACAACGTCGGGCAGTGCCGCCATGGCCTGAATACTCGGGTCCCAAGGCTGTTTCGCAACAGCGTCTGCCAAGGCTTTGTCCTTCAAATTCTTATTCTTTTCTAACCATTGCTGAAGCTGGACAATCTCCAACGGGTAGGTGGAAGCGGCTAACACTTGGGCGATGAGTGGGTCCGGGTAAAGTGCAATGGGTGCCACCAGTGAATCAAGCTGGTCGGCTGGAATTTTCGGAGCGCCCTGCCCGTTTGTGGTGGACGCCTGAGAAACCGGGTAAGCACTGCCGCTGAGCGGGCAGGTTACACCTGCCAAGGCAAATGCCAGAAGCAGACAAGTGGATTGCCTGAATGCCATTTTTCCCGAGACTCTCATTTTATTCTCCGTGGTTCACAATTTAGTTGTGCCTGATACCCGACTGGAACTCCTCCGACTAACCACAAGCACACATGACCTTTCTCAACTCTGGAATTCAACTGCCTGTGGAGGCAGATGTATTGAGCCCATAGCTCGATCGAGTTCGCACTCGAATCGTTTGTTCGGGAACACAGCTTTCAAGTTGAACCTGCAATGAGTCCTGCGGTGCGCGCTGGCATGAATATTCCAGAAATCACCGCTTTTATCACGCTAACCCGCAAGTAATACGGCCGCGACTGTCAAAACTAACAGTATTCCAAGGGGTTGAGTTTCGTTAAGAGAGACGGGATACGGGGATGAAGTCCCCTGGACGACAATTTGGCCAAAAGCTCTTCAACGGGCCAAATTGAACCTGATTCAGCAATTCCCATCTGAGCTGGACATCGCCAATATTCACGGTAATTTGCAGGACAACGGTAAATGCAAGCGTAGGTCGATAGGTATTGAACCCTAGGTCCTACCTCGACCGGCTACTCGGCAACCACGCATGCCTGAGGCACGATCCATCCGGTTAATCCCAACCTGTGGCTCCGCCTCCCCAGCCCTCTTCAAACTGGCAGCGAACGCCATCCTCGTCCGCACCTAACGTGAACGCCACAGTCGTATATCAGCGGTCCCTGACGGCTAAGATTCTGCTAAGCGTTGCGAAGAACAGGCCTGCGGACAATCCGCACATGAGAATGCCAGTCAGTCCCTCGACAGGGCCGAGCATGCGCCACGGTTTTGCCAGAACCAGATCGCCATATCCAATCGTTGTATAGGTGACTCCGGAAAAGTAGAACGCCGACTCGGCATCAGGCAGGCATTTTCCCCACAGATAAGTCAATCCCCAGACCGTAATCTCGACCAGATGAATCAAGATCAGAAGCCACGTCAGCCGGATGAGCAGCCAAGCGATAGGCCATGGCCGTATCGGGGGCATGGCGAGCGACTTCCTCAGAAACCGCAACACCAACGCGAGTCCGGCGGCATGTACAACCACCGTACCGCCCACGAGTGCACTAGCAATAAGTATGTGATATAACATGATTGAATTTTACTCTTCTGAAATGCGAACTCGAACCAGAACGCATTTGCTCTGCCGCTGAGCCGTTATTGAGCCTTGCGACTGTCTCAATTCCTATTCGGTGGGAGAACGATGCCTTGTGGCTCCATCTCATGCTATTTGGAAACATCTGCGGCTCTCCGGTGCGTGCGAGCGCATACTAACCTCGTCGGAGCCGGTGGTATCGTGAGCTTGTATCAGAATGGCCTTCCAGTTGAGCAGGATGCCATGTATTTAGCGACAGCCAGTTCCAGAGTAAAGTGCATCCTCTCACGCCCAAAAATCGCGCCTAAAGTAGACCGTTGAACCACCGCGAGAACTTCCGGGTTGAGTCCTACAAGCCAAAGCAGCACTCCCTGCTCCCGCTGTTTCTTCTCGGCTTCGGCCAGCATCTTCAAGGCGGTGTACTCTAGATCGAATACGCCGCTCATATCGATCGCCACAATTTTCGGTTTGGCTGCATCAATCAGGGGCTTCATTTTCTGTCCAATACGTTCCGCATTGGCGAAGAAAATGCGCCCTTCCAGCCGTAGAATCAACAGACCGGAAAACGTTTCGTCCTCAGGATGCTCCTTGGAAAGAGCCCGAAATACATTGGTGCCCGGTTTTCGCCCCAGCTCGTAGACGGGCGGGTTGGCGACCTGGTGTGAAAGGGCCACCAGCGATATCACGATGGCGACGATGATGCCCTGCAGGGTGCCGAGCAAGACCACCCCTGCCAGGGCAGCGAGTGCCCAAGTGAACTCCGCGCGCCTAATCTTGAGGATCGCTCTGAACTCCTTGGGCTTGATTAATCCAATAGAGTAAACAATGACGACAGCCGCCAGCGTGGCTTGCGGCATCAGCGCGATCAATGGGGAGAGAAAAAGCAAGGTGACCAGGGTGCCGCCGCCGGTGACCAGCTCTGAAAGTTGTGTGCGCGCTCCTGCCAGGCGGTTCACTGCAGTCTGAGTAGTGCCTCCCCCAGCGGCCATGCTCCCGAACATGGCGCCGGCCGCGTTGGCAAGACCTGTCGCCAATAACTCCTGATTCGGTCGTACAGGCGGTTCGTCAGTCCCGACAAATGCGCGCCCGGCGGCGATTGTTTCGGTGAAGCTCATCAATGCGATACCCATCGCCCCTGGCCAGAGCTTTGCTGCAAGGGAGAGATCTGGCACTCGGATAGAAGGAAGGCCTTTGGGAATCTGGCCAACCAGCTCTATGCCGTGGGTTTGCAACCCAAGAAGCCCCGCACCAGCAATCCCCAGACCCACCGCAATGAGCGGCGCTGGGGCCCGAGGGAGAAATCGCTCGAACCCCACGAGGAGCGCAATCATGATCAGCCCCACGGCCAATGTTGCTGCGGACGTGCCAGAGAGTCCTCCAAAAATGCTTAGTACATTGCGAAGGAAGGAGCCCTTGTGGAAATGGATTCCCAGCACCTTTGGAATTTGGTCCATCACAATTACAATTCCAATCCCAGCCTTGAAGCCGACCAGCACGGGCTCAGAAATGAAGTTGGCAACGAAACCCAGCCGTAGGAGTGATGCTGCCACGAGGATAATCCCCACCAGCAGTGTCAATATAGCCGAGGCACTCAACAGGGACGCCGAATCACCGTTTGGAACAACTTCGCTGAGTTGGGCCCCGACAAGAATCGCGATTGTTGTGGATGTGCTAACGCTGAGAGCGCGGGAGGTTCCGAGCACGGCGTAAATGATCATCGGTACGAAAGCTGTGTAGAGTCCCACCTGCACTGGCAGGCCGGCAACCGTCGCGTAAGCCATTGCCTTGGGGATAACTACCGCAGCAGCGGTCAGGCCGGCGATGATATCCGGCCGCAGCCAGTCCATTTGATATCCGAGCATCCAATCTGGAATTCGGACATGCGTGCGGCGCACCACGTTATTGGTCATGGTGTTCATCCACTTTAAGATTTCAGTTACCGGCTTGACCTCCGCTGCTATGCCGACAGCCAGACTGTTCGAAAGACTCCACCCCAATTGAACGGACTGACAAAATGACCGCCGAGGCCGGGGTTCTGACAGATCCCCCCTAGGATAGTTCTAATCCGTTGGCTGCTTATGAAGAGTAGAGTCTCCCAGGGCAAAACGCCGTCCTATGCCAGAACATTTAACCACGAGATATAAAACTCAAACCTCGGTCTATACAATGCGGTCGTCCCACATCGAAAGAAACTGTAAGTTTTGCCAGTTAAGGAATAGTCTTCACTCAAACTGGCATTTTTGACAGTTCGCGATGCTGAGGCGAAGTCCTAGTGTGTGGTATGGGTAGGAGTGTGCCTAGGACATCCCATTGACGCAATACTAATCTGTGGTCAATCGGGAGTTCGATTGACGCATGATCCTTCGAGTACACGCTGCGAAGGGTCCTACTGGGTTGACTCAAGGAGACGCGGCATTTGCCCTGCCGTCATTTACTGTTGCTTGCAGCAACCTTGCTTTTGTTGCGTGGGTTCCGCGGACAGGAACTCGAGGCCCGCGCCTTTCTGGTCACCCCAGCGAGAAGCAATGCCCTGACGATCACGTATGAATACGCGGCAGGCGGTGCTCTCTTTGGTGTGTCACTTTCGATCTGGTCCGTGCAGTTCTACCTGGTTCGCATCGTTCGGCGAAGGGCCTGGGTTGCATTCGACCTGAACGGTTATTGCGGTGGCCGCCCGACTGTGAATGGGACCGAGCATCTGGACCTGGAGAGAAATTCAAGGGTCGGAGGCGCTCTTGGTTACCTCTCGGGCCACCACCGGGCGGTGAAAGCGTCCGTAAGCAGAAGGGCCTATACGACCATTGACGAGAAGTTTACGCCGGCTTCGATGGGATATGAACATTTTGGTTGAGGCGGCTGAAGCCGGCGGTGATCGCGATGGATTTGCGGCAAAGCTGCTCATCAGGTCCAGGCATCATGTAGCCCGAGAATGATTGATGGGCCGCCGGGGGTAATTTTCGATTACCTGCTGGACTGGAATTCACTCGAGGGATATGTGCCATGAGAAGAACCAACCACGTTGAAGCATTGAGTCAATGCGTGAGGTTCCTGTTGCTGGCGGTTTTGGGTCTGGCCCTGCCGCTGAGCGCGCGAGATAAATCCGACGTCATTGTTATGAAGAACGGCGACAAGATCACTTGTGAAATCAAATCCCTCCAGTCGAATACGCTCTACATCAGCGTGGACTACATTCTCAACACTATCTCCGTTGATTGGACAGAGGTTGATCACGTTGAAAGCACGCAGTTGTTCCTCGTCAAGACGCAAGACGGAATAGTCTATACGGGTGTACTTTCTGTTCCTAAAACTCAGGGCGGACGTCCTCTGCAAATTGAAGTTGTGGAGGCCCCGGAGAAGAAGGTTACCCTCGAGCGGAAGCAAGTTATTGACGTGAGTCAGACCTCTACTAAGGTCTGGCAGCGTTTCAACGGTGAAATTGGCCTGGGCTCGACCTATACGAAAGGCAATCAATCGACCCAATACAATCTCAATACAGAAGTCAACTACGTGCAGGACCGCTGGTCCGCCGGGGCGAGCTACACCTCAAACCTTAATTCCAGCTCTGGAGTGAGCACTTCGACCCGGAACGACCTTATGCTCTCGGGGCGTCGGCTTATGCAATGGAAGAATTGGTACTACACGGGGATAGCTGACTTCCTTCAGAGTTCGGCTCAGGGCATCCAGTTGCAGGGTACCTTCGCCGGTGGCATCGGACGGTATATCAAGAACACGGGCGGTACTCTGTTCACCGTGTATGGAGGTCTCGCGTGGCAGCAGATCAACTACCATCAGGCGGTTATAGCGGCCGAAACCCAACACGTGACTTCGGGTCTGTTCGGAACAAATCTAGAGCTCTTCCGGTTCGACCGGACGACCTTGAAGACCAGCGCCAATTTGCTGCCAGCCATTTCTGAGCCTGGACGATTGCATATCACCCTGGACTCGAGTTACTACGTCAAGATCTGGGGCAAGCTCAATTGGAATATCACCTTTTATGGCAACTGGGATAATCGTCCACCGCCTGGATTCTCCGGGAGCGACTACGGATCCACCACTGGTTTGAGCCTGAGCTTTGGTAACCGCTAGCCTCACGCAGGTCGTCCACAAACTGGGATGCCCGTTTCCGTTGATCCACATGGATTCCTATCAAGTCGTCGGCCGGTTTTGGCGAGTTTCACACAAACGCTGGATTGATCGATTCGCTGCTGGCCTGCGGGCTAGACAACGACTACGGCTTGTGGGAGTTTGATGAAAAGTCCTGGGTGGTGCGAACCAAGCGGCTGACCTTGTAGTCCGAGCACTACCTGTGAATCGCTGATTCGATAAGCACTGATGCATCCATGCTGATATACAATTCCCGCGCGAGTTTTCTGTACTAGAAGGAAAGGGAAGCCAACCTCCTGAAACTGCGGTGAATCCCCTCCGAGCTAATGCCGACAAACTGGTAGTTTTGACAGTTCTCCGGGCACTCTTCAAACCGTAGGATGATAGCGCAGATAAAGTCATGGCCCACGAGGGGAACCTGTTTGCAACGGTTCTTTTCGAAGCACCGACAGCCGAAGTATTAGCCTCCGGATGTGGCGACACAGAGGGATGAGGTGTTACAAAAGACCTTTAAAAACAGCAAACACCTGGCACGCGCTGCGACTCTTTTCAGATACGCGGTTTTGTCCAAATTGAAAGCCAAAGTGATGTTGGTATTTCTTGTCGCAGCCATCATGGGCCTTAGTGCCAAAGTGATGTTTGCGGTGGATGCTCCGTCGGACGTCGTACCGGCGAGTGTCACGACCGCAGTGGCAGTCCAGAGCCATTCCGAGCAGGAGGACCTGGCGCCGGTGACCGCCGAAAGGGAGAGCCACGGCCTCCCACAAAAGGCCGTCGAGATCACCCGCGTTTTTGGCATCCCGATTACCAATTCCATGATTGTAAGTTGGATCGTTGCTCTGGCGCTGATCCTCTTTGCGCAATACGCCACTCGAAATATGAAGCAGGTGCCAGATGGAGCTCAGAACTTCCTGGAGTGGCTGGTGGAAGGCTTGTACACATTTTTGGAGGGAATCGTCGGCCCGCATCTGGCAAAGAAAACCTTTTGGTTTTTTGCGACGGTTTTCATTTTCATTCTTGCAACAAATTGGGCAGGCCTTATCCCTGGAGTAGGTTCGATCGGATGGGGACATCATACCCCTCACGGGTTCGTGATCGACGAGCCATTGTTTCGAGGCGCCAACGCTGATGTCAACATGACGTTTGCGATGTCTCTTGTTTTTTTCGTGCTGTGGCTCGTGTGGGCCCTTCAGGAAGTCGGTCCGATCGCGTTTCTGAAAGAGTTGTTTGGGCCGAAGGGCGACGTGGTGGGTCTGTTAAAGCCCCTCATTGTATTTGTGTTCTTTGCGGCGGGCTTCCTCGAAATGATATCGATTCTGTTCCGGCCAATTTCCCTGAGCTTTCGTCTTTACGGCAACATCTTTGCCGGTGAGAACATGCTGGAGACCATGGCGGTCATGGTTCCAGGCTTTGGCTGGTTGATCCAGATTCCATTTTATTTCCTGGAACTGCTGATGGGACTGGTCCAGGCGCTGGTCTTCATGCTGTTGACCGCTGTTTTTGTTGTGCTGAATTGCCAGCATGAGGAGGAAGCACCGGCAGCTGCACACCGGTGAACGACAAACTTCAACGGCTTGACCGTGTTCAATCGCGGGAGCCGGAGAAAGAGAGGCGACATCATATGACGGGTAGCATTCACGTTGGTCTGGCAGCACTTGGCGCGGCCTTGGGCGTTGGTCTCATCGGCATGAAAGCTTCGGAAGCGGTGGGACGGAATCCCACGGCCTCCACAAAAATTCTGGTTCAGTCCATCCTGGCCATTGCCTTTGCTGAAGCGATCGTGTTTTACGCCCTATTCCTTGTGCGATAGGGAAAACTGCCGGGCTGCCAAGCCGTAGGCAGCCCGGTTCTCAGGTTGGAAAATTATGATGATGAATGCTCTTCTGTTGCTGCAACAGGAAACCAGTACGGGACGCCCCGAGCGGATAGTCAAGGTGTTTGGGGTAGACTGGGCACACTTGCTTCCCCAGATTATCAGCTTCTGTATCGTCTGCGCGCTCCTTTACCGATTCGCCTACAAGCCGATTCTGAAGATGCTCGAGGTGCGTCGTCAGCAAATCGCGCAAGGGCTGGCCAACTCGGAAAAGATCAAGGAGGAACTGGCTCGGACTGAGGCCCTGCGCCATGAAGTGATGATGCAGGCCAATGTTCAGGCGGCCAAACTGATCGAGGAGGCCCGAGCCGCCGCCGCTCGGCTGCAGGAGCAGGAAACGCAAAAGGCGATTGCGGCAGCCGAGCAGATAGTTGCCAAGTCGCGCGAGGCCGCCGCTCAGGACTACGCGCGGATGCTGGCCGACCTCAAACACGAGGTGGGACGGTTGGTTGTGCAGACCACAGCGGTGGTTACTGGCAAGGTTTTGACATCCGAAGACCAGCGCCGATTGGCTGAGGAAACAGCAAGACGGCTGGCTGCATAGCGAGAGTGTGGCGCGGACGATGACGAAAACAAATCGACAAGCCGGCCGCCAAGCCAAGCAACTGTTCCGCCTGTGTTTGGTCAACGGACGTTTGGACGATAGCCGCGTTCGCCTGGTTGTGGAGCGGGTCATTGCAAGCAAGACGCGCGGTTACCTGCTTCTGCTGGCGCATTTTCAGCGGCTTGTGAGACTCGATTGCGCGCGGCACACGGCTGAAGTTGAAAG